>JBGTRP010001110.1:0-2000 GCA_041940685.1 Acanthopleuribacteraceae bacterium | reverse complement strand
GCTCGAACGAGTTGCAGGCGCGGCTTACAGCGGGTTTTCCAGGTTTCCCAGAAGCCGTTCGTGATTGCGCCATTTATCGAAAACTTTTACATACAGCTCCAGGTAGACCCGCTTGCCGACCAGCCGCTTGATGGATGCGCGCGCGGCGCGGGTAATTTTACTGATCATACGTCCGCCCGAACCCAGGACGATCTTGCGTTGGGTATCCTTTTCGACCCAAATTCTGGCCTCGATAAAGTAGGCGTCTTCTTCCTCGTCGAATTCGTAGCTTTCCACGGAAACGGCCACGGCATGAGGCAACTCGTCGCGGGTGTGGTGTAGGAGCTTTTCGCGAATCAACTCCGCGGCCATGAAGCGAACGGGCTGGTCCGTGAGCGTTTCTTCTTCAAAAAGAAAATCGCCCTCGGGAAGGTGGTCAGCCGCCAGCTTCAAGAGCCGATCGATATTCTTGCCGGTCAGGGAGGAAATGGGCACCAGTTCCTTGGGGCTCATGGTTTGATAGAGGCGCTCCAGGAGCGGAATGGCCTTGCTTGGGTTCACCAGGTCCATTTTGTTGACTACCAGGAAGATGGGGATCTCCAGTCGCGCGAGGTAGTCCCTGACGAATAGATCGCCCTTGCCCGTGGGAACGGATGCATCGATAAAGTGAAAAATCAGATCGGCGTCCTGCAGGCCTTGACTGACCGCCCGCATCATCAATCGGTTCATTTTGAATTTTGGTTTGTGGATGCCTGGAAGGTCTAAAAATCCGATTTGTAAATCCGTTTCATGATAAACGCCCAGGATACGGTTGCGCGTAGTCTGGGGTTTGTCGGAAACAATGCTGACCTTTTCCCCTAAAACCAAGTTCAAAAAGGTCGACTTCCCAGCGTTGGGCCGGCCCGCGAGGGCGATATAGCCGCAATGTTTGCTCACCCTTGCCTCCCTGGCGATCAAAGCTTTTTATTGTATCTCATGATTTGAGGTTCAAGCTGCAGACTGTTCGTGAATGCGAGTCGAGGATACTAAAAATGCCAAACAGGCGGCGCGCGGAACAGCGGTCATTGGCGCGCTAAAGCCCATGGTCTTCCCTCGCCCGAAAATACCGGAAACGCCGGCAAAACGCTATGATTTTCCATTGCCTTGGGGTTGCCGGCCCCCGATCCGGAAATTTCTGAAAGCGGTTCAAATCAAAGTATAGCAGGCAATAAGGCTGAATATTATTGGGCAAGAAGATACAATCTATGTATAATTTACCTAGTGAATCCATCAGGAGGCTCTTTTGTTATGGCTTTGAAAGAATCCCGTTCGGGCTCTCGCTCATCCAATGGCTACGAAAAAATTTTTGAATCGGATGAAATGAGGCTCTGCTACATCTCCCCGGATTGGTCAGAGGAAGACATGCTGGGCCAGGAGGGAATTTTCTATCTGAAAGACGTGGCGGGCAAACTCAATATGTCATCCGCGGATTTCAAAAAACGCGCTTCCGACCTTGAAATTGAAGGGAAATCGCCCTGGGAAGTGATGGGTATCCGCAAGGCGTGGACTCAGTGGATCGTGCGCATGAAGAAGTTTGCCGACTACTTCAAGGAAAACGCCTTTCCCAGGGTCCAGGATGTGGATCCGGCCTGGAATGGCAACACGCTGCTGATGCAAAAAGGTCAATTCTACCTAACGGAGGTCTGTGACAAGATCCCCTTTACCGCCCATCAGATCCGGTACCAAGTTCGCCGCAACAAAAATGCTCGCAAAGAATTTGGTGTGTGGAAAGACCCTGATTACAAAACCTATATCGTGGAAATGGAAGTATTTTCGGTTTGGATTCGCCAAATCTGGCGAAACGTTCGCACGCGGTGAAACCGCAAATCTCGTCCATTCTCCTCCCCATGCGCACATGGCCCGCCGTTTGAGTGAGGCTTTTGAGAAGCCTGGCCGAAACATATAGGCCCCACTCAAAATTGCCGCGCCTGGCAATTCCGATCGATCCGCCAGCCCGTGGCGGATCGGTCCGTTATGGGAAT
>JBGTRP010001109.1:0-2005 GCA_041940685.1 Acanthopleuribacteraceae bacterium | reverse complement strand
CGGGAGGTCCAGTTGCCTGAAGAAGTTTCTCGATAGCGAAATTCAAAATCCGTTTCACCTGGAAGCCGGTCCCCTGATTCGGCTTTACCTCTTGCGCGAGAAAAGTGGCCCTTCGCGTTTGCTCGTCAACATGCATCATATTGTGGCGGATGGTTATTCCCTCGATATTTTGCTGCATGAAATGCTCCAAGCCTACGGCTTTCTCGTGTTGGAGCGGACTTTTGAACCATCTCAGCCCGGGGTTCAATACAGTGACTATTGCCTTTGGTGGCAGGATTTTGAGGCGGGTAAAGCGATCCGCCGCCAGGAAGATTATTGGCGAAGGAAACTGGGCGCACACCCGGAACGCCTGTCCCTGCCCATGGACGGTAAGCCGCACAGCCAAAACCACGATGCGTCGGGACGGTTCGTGGTGGAGCTGGGGCGAGGTTGGGTTGCTCCCTTGGAATCCGCTTGCCGTCAGCGGGATGCAACGCTTTTCATGGGCCTGATTGGGGTTTTGAAGATCCTCTTCCACCGCTACACCGGGCAAGAAGATATTCTGATCGGCACCTTGGCAGCGGGTCGCGATGCTCCTGGTCTTTCCAATTTGATCGGCTTTTTCAACAATACGCTGGCGATTCGGGACCGTTTGCGCGATGGCTTTTCCTTTTACGACGTATTGGAGGAGGTTCGCCAGACCTTGGCGGGCGCCTTTGAACATGGCGATGTGCCCTTCGAACATCTGGTGAAGGAATTAGCCCCCCAAAGAGACGCCTCGCTCACGCCCTTTTTCGATGTGATGGTGGTTTCGCAACCGCCCTCGCGTCGCGAATGGCGCCCGCCAGGGCTTATCGCCCGTGCGGGAGATGTTCCTCGGTCGCAAGGCAAGTTTGATCTCTTGCTGGCCTTTTCTCCCAATAGCGATCAGAACGAGGAAAGCCTGTCCTGTATGATTGAGTTTCGGGCGTCCAAGTTTCGCGCGGGCCGCGTAAGGAGAATGGCCCGCCATTTCCAAAACCTGGCCGTCAACCTGATTGCCTCTCCACAACTCCCCATTCGTCATGCGGGGATGCTGTCGCCCCAGGAAAAAGAGGAACTTCTGCGCGCGCTTCATCCGGCGCCGGCGGCTTCCGGCACTACGGCCTCGATCGTAGACCAATTTCATGCCAGGGCGATTCGTTTCCCTGACCGCATTGCTCTCGAAAGCCAGGGTGGGATGCTTTCCCTTTCCTGCTTGAGCGGCAGGGCCCAGCGCATGGCTAGGATCTTGCGAGAGCATGCGCCACCTGGGTCCGAGTCCTCGGTTGCCGTATTGGCCCACCGCTCTCCCGCCTGGGTGATGGCCTGGATCGGCATTCTTGAGGCTGGCCTGGTTTACCTTCCGCTCGATCCGCAATCTCCGGCCGTACGTTTAAAAGCGATCCTGCGCGATGCGGGCTGCCGGTTGGTCTTGGCGGATAAAGCGCATGTTCGGTTTGCCGAGCGGTTTGGGGATGATATCCGGGTTTTGCCGATCGAAACTGCGGCCCGGTTTGGCGAATCCCTCATGAGATCCCCCCGAGAGGGCGGCCGATTGGCGTGTATCTTTTACACCTCCGGCAGCAGGGGGGAGCCAAAGGGCGTGATGGTGCCCCATGCCGCGCTTCCCCGCCTGCTCGATCCTCTTGCCGAGAGGAGTCTTTGCCCTGAGGACAGGCTTCTGCAGACGGGTGCGATCGCTTTCGACGCCACCAGTTATGAGGTTTGGGCCAGTTTGGTGAAGGGGGGTACGCTTTGCCTGGCTGACACGGATCTGGGTTTCGACCCCATCCAATTTGTTTCCCTGTTGGAGGGGCGATTCATTACCGCGATGTGGTTGACATCCGGCCTATTCAACCTGCTCGTTGATTTTGAGCCCCGCATGTTTCGGTCTACCCGCCTTTTGATTGCCGGTGGGGAAGCGCTTTCCCCGGCGCATATCCATCGCCTGCTCGGCATCGATCCCGAGACTTCCTTGATCAACGGTTACGGTCCCACGGAAAAT
>JBGTRP010001108.1:0-2018 GCA_041940685.1 Acanthopleuribacteraceae bacterium | reverse complement strand
CGATATCCAAATCCGATGATTTCCACCGGTCGCGAAGAAACTCGATCTCGGCGCGGTTGCGGGAAACCTGCGTGGACAGTCGCGCGATGGCCAACACGTCCAGGGGCGAGGCCCAGGCCGCGCGCCAACCGCTGTGTCCCTCGGCCACGGGAACATCCTCGGCAAAGGCATTGACCTCCAGGAGGATCACGCGGTCCAGGTCCAGGGGATTGTCTGGAAGGATTACCTTTTCCAACCATTCCAGGGCAACGAAAATACCGAAATTGTCGAAGTAGGCGCCGTCCGCGATATGTTCCCAATGGACCTCCGGCGCCCCGGTCACGCTCAGGGCCCGGGCCGATGGCGTGACATAGGGAAAGGTTGCCGAGAGACGTGCGGCGCTCACGGCCTCGATATCATGGCCCGGGTAATATTCGGCCAGGTAGCGGGCCTGGCGCGAAAAGGGAAAATACATCGGCGTCAACAAAAAACGGTCGCCGCTCTCCACGATGGTGGCGTTGAACACCGGCGTTGGCAGGCGTCCGTCCAGGATCGCGGGCCGCCAATCGGTCAGCAACCGCGCGTTGCGACGGCTCTCCTCCAACCGGCTCTTGAAGGCCTGCTCCAGGGCCCAACCGCGATCATAATACTTGTTGGGGATCAGGAAACCCAGGCCCATGGTCCGCAAAAAATCGGGAAAGGCCAGGCCCCAGGCGGAGGCGGGCAGCGAATTGGCGGTAGCGCTCTCCCGGATCTGGGAACGCAAAGATTCGGCTCTTTCCTCATCCGGGGCGGCCTGCAAGGCTTCCAAACGGTCCAAAAAGTACACGGCCCCCACGCTGCTTCCGGATACCGTGCTCAGCAACCCGATGGACTGAATGAACTCGGGCCCGAAATCGGGATGCGCGTGCAGCCGGGTCAACACCTGGGTGGTCCAGCCCGCGGCTTGAATGCCGCCGCTGCTGGCGCAAACCGCCACCAGAACACGGTCGCCGGCCACATTGGCCAGCCGGAGACGAAGGGAACGCAGGAACTCCTCGCGCGCGAGCACGCCGGCCTGGTCCCTCAGCTTATTAACTTCCGCGGCCTGTATTTCCTCCTGGGTCATGACCGTTCTTTCCGGGATCTCGTCCTGATGCACCAAAACCCGGCGGGATTCGCCCAACTTTTGGGTCAGCAGTTCCAGGGGAACATTGCGAGCTCCAGGCTCCACGGGAAAGAGCTTGAAGTAGTGGTCGAAATCCGCCACGAGCGAGAGCGAGAAGGAAAGCGCAATCAGGGTAAAGATGATGGGCACCCGAAAACGGTCCAGGAAAAAGGTCACGCCGCTCAAGACGAAATGGAGGGTGAGCACCAGGAACACCAGGTAGAAAAGCGCGGGCGAAACATAATGCGGCGGCCGCATCCATATCAAACCCAATAGGTAAAAGCTCAAGAGAGCCATTGCAATGGTTGCCATCAGCGGATGCTTGCCATTGAGCACGAATCCGCCTTCACGAGGCTCCATGTAGCCCGCACAGATATCCTTACCCTTCCTGAACAACCAATGGGCGAGGGGGCCGTTCCACTGAATCTTGCGGATGCGCCGCCGCAGGCGGACAACGGCCAGCACGACCAAGATCGAAACGAAAAGCCCAAGCGCGGTGAACAGGAATTTCCCCCAAAAGGATGGAACCGGCGAGAGGCGCCAACCCTGAAGCAACATCGGCAAGGCCAGCAACAGGGTCAACCCCAGCTCGATCCACGCCCATTTGGAGGTGTGCTCCCACGCGGGCGAGGTCACCTGGAGAGGAAGGAGCCGGGTGGCCAGGTTTCGATCGCGCTCGGAGCCCAGAATCGGGCGCACGCCAAAGCGTTCGGGCGCATTTTCGATGATGGCCAGGCCGCTTTGAACCGCGAGCGCCGCGGTGAGAAAACTGATCAGCGAGACATAAAAAAAGGTGCCCGAATGGTCAAAGACGAACAAACCCCGTAATAGGACGCTGGTAGGCGCGATTAAGGGAAAGAGGAGCAGGAACAGAGCCGTAAACAGGGGAACG
>JBGTRP010001107.1:0-2018 GCA_041940685.1 Acanthopleuribacteraceae bacterium | reverse complement strand
CTCAAGCGGTTGAGCGATACTTGATCCAATCCTCGGCAATATTGGTAATTCGTCCCTAACCCTCGCCTACCCTACCCGCCGTGGGTTCCAGTCCTGGTCGTGATGCCAGGCGCTGAGCCTTTGGATCAGGGTTGCGTCACGGGTGGCGAAAGCCCTTTGTTTGAGGCGGTCGATACCCTCGTGGTCTTCGCCGAATTTGTAGAGATCGAGCAGGTTGCTCCAGGCCTCCGGGAAACGCGCGCCGCCTGCCTCGATCGCCTTTTCCAACGAGGATTCAGCCGCTTTCCAGTGTCGTTCGATGGGCGCGCCGGCCTGGATCTGCAGCAGATGCGAACGGCCCGCGTGGTTGTGGATATAGCGCCAAATCCAACCGAATTCCTCGGGCACGCGCGGGTCTCTTTTCATCCATGCCTGGAGCACGCGCAGGCCGCGCCTTGAGAGGGCTAGGGTTCGATGGTAGCGCCGCCGATCCAGATGCTCGCTGGCCTCCCAATTACAGGTGTGGGCGAAAAAGGCTACATCCCCGGGCCATTGGTCGAGGTATTCCAGGTTGATATGGGTTTCGTCGCGCGGGTCGGGATAGATCCAGCCGTCCAGAATGCGGCGCGTACGCCATTTCTCGCCCAGGTACCAGTGGCAACGGGCCAGGATGCGGGCGGCCGCGTCGTCCCGGATGGACACATGGGCGTAGGCGCGCAATGCCGCGCGATAATCGCGGATTTTGAAGAAAGCCATGCCCAGCTTGCGCCAGGCGCGGTCATCGCCGTAGTGGAACCGCTCCATCTGGTGGAGCAGCCGGTAGATGCGGTTCTTGACCGCGGCCGAAATCCTGTCCCGCTCGGGGCGGGAAGGTCCCTTATCCTCGTAGTGATACAGGTGCTTGGGCAGCTTGGCCAGCTCATCCCGGATACTTTGCCGCGCGGCGCCGCCCAGGCTATCCAGGGAACGGAAACTTCCCTGCCTCAAGCCGCGCACATCCTTGACCAACCTTTCGATAAAGGTATGAATTTTTTCCACGGGCACGCCCAAAATCTCGAAATTGGGGATCGCGAGGCGGTCTCGGGGGTCGCGTTGCACCACAATCGCATAGGCCTTGCGGCGGTAACGGCCCAACGCCCGTTGCACGGTTTTGTCCAGCTCTTTGAAATTGTCGTCGGAGAGGCTGAAGCCCACGAACAGAAAGGTGCGCGTGGCTAGCATGGCCTCGAAAAGGGGGGTAAAAGCCGGGTGCAATTCGTGATAAAGCATGTAGTCCCGTCGGGTGAGCACCACGCCGGGCGGATCTTCCAAATCCCCGTGGAACTTGATCACGGGCACGGCCTCATGCTCGTCGATCACCCCCACCTCCTCGTCGTAACGGATGGAATCGTAGCGCCGGCCCGCGTCGGCTAATGTCCGCTCGATGAGGTCGTCGTAATTGGTGGTAAAGATGGCGCGAAAGGGCAGGGAAAGCAGGCGGCGATGGACGCTGGAGGGCTGAATTCCGGGCCCGGCCAAAATCTCGCGCAAGGTTTCCACCATGCGGATGCGCCCCTTGTTGAGGTCGATTTTTTCCGCGTAGTCCAGGAAATCGCCGCGCACCGGTCCCAGCCGTGTTTCCATCCTGCGGTCCAATTCCTCCAGGAGTTCGGCCCAGCCTGGGAGGCCCGCCCCGATCGATAGGCCCGCTCCCACGAACAACACACAGCTTCGCAGAGAAAGCTCTTCCACCAAGGCCTGATAGCGTTCGTCCTGCTCCATATCTACCCCGAGCGCCGAGAGGTTCTGCCATTATTGTAAGCCAGGGTGACAACCTCCTTCCAAGTTTTTCCTTGGGCCGGCGATGGAAGGGCGCCGGACCAGAAGATTTTGGCGTCAGAATCGGTTGAGGTCGAGAGATTGCAGCAGCGGGAACAGGATTTCCTGCATGGCGCGGGTGAGTTGGCCCTCCGGCGCCCCGAACAGGATGTAGAAGACCTCATTTTTCAGATCCGTGGTGAGCAGGAGATATTGCTTTTGCAAGGACTCGCTTTCCATGA
>JBGTRP010001106.1:0-2020 GCA_041940685.1 Acanthopleuribacteraceae bacterium | reverse complement strand
ATTTGTTGCGCATGACCCGATCGAACCCATGCAGGGTTGCGCAGGTTCGCAGCGCCTCCTCCAGGTGGGCCAGCTTGTGGGAATCCTCGCGCAGCATGCCCTGATCATTGGTGCGCCGCGGCCGGTTGCGCCGCCCATCGCCGAGCAAAAGACCCTCACCACCGGAGTACTGGCTGTTCTGCCGCATCAGGCCATCAAAATGGCGGCCTTCCAACTCGGCCAGCGCCTCCAACGCGGCCTCCACGCTGTCCACAAAGCCCTTGGTGATCGAGCCACGCTCCATGGAATAAACATTGATGCTATAAGCGGTTTCGCCGTCCAGCGTTTGTAAAAAGTCCCGTAACTGGGCGAAGGCTTTCTTGCCGTCGGTCAATTGAGTAGATTCCAGGTCAATGGCTAAAATGATCTGCTGCTTGGCCGAGTCCGAGACCATGGAGCGAAACTCCTCGGGAATGCCGCTCAAATCCGGAACCGCGCCCGCGCGGAAATCCAGCGTATCGAAATAGGTGACTTCGACCTTTTTTTTATTCTCCTTGTCCTCGAAATCGGACGCCTTGAGATCATCGACGATGTCCCCTCCCCTGGTGAGGGCGACCACGTCCAGCAACACATATTCCACCCGCAACCGTTCCTGAACGCCGAAATCCGCACCTTGCGCAAGTGGGGGCGCCAACCAAAGCCAACCCAAAATCCATGCTGCCAACTTATCCTCCCCGCTCTCCATTTGATTTCTCGCTCGCTGGTCGCCCGCGTTTCGCCGCAAAGCCTCGCCCCGAGCCTGCCGGGGCAGCGTGAAAATGGATGCCAGCCCGATAGTAGCAAGAAACAGGCCCGAGCGCCAAAATGCATGGCGGGCCGTCTGGGACCGCGCGCGGGCAAGCCCGCAAGCCTTTGGATGCAGGCGCCCAGGCTCCATACCTCGCCCCGATTGCGCCAGTGCGGCAGTACGCGCAGGCTCGACGAGGGCAAGCTTTCCGAGGCGCTCAGCGAAGCGCCGCCGTCTCTACCGGAAAGCGTCATTGCCAATGTGGCCGAGGCCTTCCGGGGCCTGGACCAGGATCCTGACGAGTTCGAACGCCTGGAGTTGGCTTCCGCGGGCAGCGATCGCTTCCTCAAATCTTATCGAACCTATGTTCGGGCCGCGGCCCGCCGACGCGCCGAGTGGGTGCGCTCCAACCATGCCCGCTACGAGGAAATTGGCCGCAAGCTCAAGGCCAGTCGAGGCGTATGAAGCGGCGCCCGCGAAACTCCCCCTCGCGGGTGAGCCCCGTAAACCCTCACCTGGAATCCCGGCTTGGGCGCGGCCATGGAAAAGCGGGGTTTGGCGTTTCACGAGGAGGCGCGGACCTCTCTGCTGCTCAAGGATTTGGAGAACCATGAACCTTAAGGCCGAAGAGGCCATATTTAGCATTTCAAGCCGCAAGCAGCCATGCTATAAGGATGGAGCACTTCATCCGGCCTTCATGTTCCCGGTTTAAGATGCGCGGGGATGAAATGACCACCGGCAAAGGATGGAAGAGAAACCAATCCCGGGACTCGTGGCGTACCGCGCTTTGGATGTTGGAAAGGAATGGATGATGAGCGATAGGTTGCGTTGGATGGCGAGGGCCTGGAAATACCGGCTCAAAATTGATCCCGCAGAAATCAAGTTCATTCGCCGCTACCTGCCGGAGCTGGACCGGGTGCCGGACCGGCACCTGCACTTTCCGGCGGCCATGAAGCCGCTGGAGTTGCAGGCCTGTGGCCTGCGCCTGGGGCAGGACTATCCGTGGCCTGTGGTGGACCACGCCAGCGCGCGCGAGCGCACGCTGATGCGCTTTCATTTCCTGGCCCGCAAGGAAGACTGAGGCCGTCCACGCGTTGGGGGCAAGCCCTCGGTGGCGGGCCCAGCCCGCAGCGCAGGGCCGCTGCCCGGCTGCAGCCGGGTTGAGGGCCCGCCCAGGGTGAGGCGGCGTGCAATCCGTGGTTGAGGTCTGCTGAAAATTTAGGCGTCCCGCAAAAACCTCCATCAGAACAAGCC
>JBGTRP010001105.1:0-2032 GCA_041940685.1 Acanthopleuribacteraceae bacterium | reverse complement strand
ACGGCAACCCCTTTCTAACTCGGCTGCTCTTCCCGGGCCGCATGTTGACGGTACAGATCTGGCAAGTGAACGCGGGCCGGGTGCGGCTGTTGTTGCTGGACACCGACCATCCCGCGAATACGCGGGAGGATCGCGAGATCACCTCCAGCCTGTACGGCGGCGATCGTGAAAAGCGGCTCAAGCAGGAAATGGTGCTGGGTATCGGCGGCCGAGTCGTTCTGGAAGAACTCGGCTACCGGCCGAGGGTCTTCCATATGAACGAGGGACACGCGGCGTTCCTGGTGTTGAGCCGGGTGGGACAGGTGATGAAAGAGGGGCATACCGATTTCCGCACCGCCCTTGAATACGTGCGCCACACCTCGGTTTTCACGACCCATACGCCCGTGGCCGCGGGTCACGACACTTTCCCCGAGGACATGATGCGCCCTCATTTCTCACCCTATCGGCAGATGTTGCACATGCCATGGGACCATCTCATGGCGCTGGGACGTTATCCCGGAGGGCCGGTGGATGAACCCTTTTCCATGACGCTGTTGGGGTTGCGGGGGGCCGCCTGGGTGAATGGCGTGAGCAAGATTCACGAACGGGTTTCCAAGAAGATTCTGGCCGGGGTGATCCCCGGATTCCACTGGTCGGAGATGCCCATCGGCTCCATAACCAATGGCGTGCATCTCGCTACCTGGCTCGCACCGGCCCTGCAAACCCTTTTCGATCGCCTTTTTACGGATACATGGCGCGAGGGTGGATTGGCCGCCGAGCAATGGGATCGCTTGCGCGATATCGAGCAGGAGGAGATTCGCGCGATTCGGCTCGCCCTGAAAAAGGCTCTGGTCGGGGCGCTACGCCTTCAAATCGAAGCCCTGTGGCGCGATCGCCAGGATTCGCCGGGCATGCTGGCCCGCTTGCTCGCCAACCTGCGGGAAGATGCGCTTCTGGTGGGGTTCGCGCGCCGTTTTGCGCCCTATAAACGGGCCACGCTGCTCTTTTCGGACCTGGAAGCGGTAGAACGCATCGTGAGCGACGAGCGGCGGCCCGTGGTATTCCTGTTCGCGGGTAAAGCCCATCCCGCGGACGTGGAGGGCCAGAAACTGGCGCAAACCATCTTCAAGCTCTCGCGGGAAGAGCGTTTCCTGGGACGTATCATCCTGCTTGAAAACTACGATATGTCGCTCGCGCGATTCCTGGTTCAGGGCTGCGATGTCTGGCTAAATACCCCCACGCGGCCCCTGGAAGCCAGCGGCACCTCCGGCATGAAAGCCGCCATCAACGGCGGATTGAATCTCAGTGTGCTGGACGGCTGGTGGGCGGAGGGTTTTCACGGCAAAAATGGTTGGAGCATTGGCCAGGAGCGCGTCTACGATGCGCAATCCATGCAGGATGAGTTGGACAGTCAGCATCTTTATCATCTCTTGGAACAAATCGTCATCCCCGCATATTTTGAGGGCGGGGACGAAGGTCCATCCGATGTCTGGCTCGATATGGCGAAGGAAGCCATGATCACCGGCGCCCGTGATTTCTCCGCCCGTCGCATGCTGGGTGAATATCGGGAGCGGTATTACGGGCCCGCCTCGGAGCGGGCGGTTGATTTGGCGGCGGATCAATACCGCGCCGTGCGCGAGGCCGCGGACCTCAAGGAGAAATTGGCTCATTGGTGGTCTCAGATCCGCATAGAAGAGGTTCATGTGGAGGGCCTGCAGAACGAGGCCATTTTTCATGGAAACGAGGTAAGGGTGTCGGCGGTGGTTCACCATCCCCACTTGGCGGGAGAGGACTTTCGCGTAGAACTCGTGATCGGCGACCGCGATGAAAGCGGCGAGGTCAGGAGGTTCGAACACATCGAGTTGGACGCCGGAGAGGCGCGCGGACCCTTTGCCGAGGTGTACGCGGGCGTCTATGCCCCGCAAAAAAGCGGCTCCAAGTCTTATGGCATCCGCGTGACGCCCCGTTACCGTATTTCCCCGAATCGGGTGGATACCGAGCTTTGCCTGGTGAAATGGGCCTGAGGCAAGCGGCCAAGGGGCAAAAAGGAATG
>JBGTRP010001104.1:0-2034 GCA_041940685.1 Acanthopleuribacteraceae bacterium | reverse complement strand
TGGTGCTCCAGCGGCGCGATGGCTCGGAGGAAACCTGGTACCTGGATCCGGCAACCCATTTGGAATACGCGAGGATCTCGCCCGGCTCCGATTTCGGCGCACCCATGGATCAGACGTCGTTTTTCTCCGATTTCAGGGAAACAGGGGGGCTGTTGATTCCCCATCTGGTCGAAACCCACTTCGGCACGCGCCATCGGGTAATGGAAATCGAAGCGGTGGCGGTCAATCCCGTTATTGAGGACGCGCGCTTCCGGATGCCCCTCCCCGAGGGGATGTCCGCCCTGCAAAACATGGTGGGAAAATGGGCGGTGACCGTCGAACAGCGAAATGGAGCGGGCGCCGCATGGCGGGCTACTGAAACCACCGCCGAAATCACGGCCCATGTGAGGGGCGGCCTGGTGCGGGAGCATATTCAATACGTAGAAGGGTCTAAT
The DNA here is from genome assembly GCA_041940685.1 of Acanthopleuribacteraceae bacterium. Classification (GTDB taxonomy): domain Bacteria; phylum Acidobacteriota; class Holophagae; order Acanthopleuribacterales; family Acanthopleuribacteraceae; genus JBGTRP01. The sequence continues at coordinate 1,600 of JBGTRP010001104.1, read as the reverse complement.
CCTCCGCGAACCTTGGTCCGCAACTGGTCTTACGACCGTTTTCGCGGGCGCTACCGCATGACCCAAATTGATGACTACAGCTTTTTTATCAATGTTTTTGAAGGCGTGGCCAAGGAAGGCGCCATCACCGTGGACAACCTGGTAACCGGACTCGCCTGGCCCGCCTACGGCGGCGCCATCACCGAGCGCTATTCCATCAAGGAGTTGCGTGAGAACGGGTTTGTCCTGGAGCGCGAGCTTTCCAGGGATGACGGCGCGAGTTGGCTCTTCAACCTGCGCTTCACCTATCAGCGTCAAACGCGCTAACTGCGCCCGCTACTTTGGAGGAAAATATGAAGCTGGGGAGCGCCATCCTTTTGGCGCTGATCGCATTGGCCGCATTTCAGGCCGCGTACTACTACCCGAGCCTTCCGGAAACGCTGGCCTCCCATTTCGATGGCGCGGGCAACCCCGACGGCTGGTCCTCGCGCACCTCGTTCATTTGGATGTCCTTGGGCATTACGGGCCTCGTGATTCTCACTTTCCTGGCTGTCGGCCCATGTATCAAGCTACTTCCCCATGGCATGATCAACCTTCCCAACAAGGATTATTGGCTCGCTCCGGAGAGAAGAAAGCAAAGCATCGCCCGCATCCAAACGCAGTTGATTTGGCTCGGCAACCTGACTCTGGTGTTGTTGCTGGCTGTCTTTCAATTGGTCATCGAGGCCAACCTACGTTCTCCCCCCAAGATGACCGGCAATATTTGGTGGATCATGATCCCCTACCTGTTGTTGACCCTGGCGTGGGCGATTCGATTTACCATCTACTTTCGCAAAATTCCCGAAAAAAAATAAGGGCTTTGGGAAAAATGTTTGGCCGACCCCTCATTTACGGGCATCGTGGAAGATGAGGCCGAGGGTGAACCGCTCGCCCCGGCGAATCCGGCTTACCCCGTGGGTTAGGTAGCGGCGGTGGTACCCGCGTATTCCTCGGCCGGGTCTTTGGTTGACCGCGAAGATGACGGCCGCCCCGCGGCGAATGGGCGCCACATGCCCGGTGGACTGGTGGCGGGGGCGCCGCTCCACCAACAGGAACTCGCCGCCCTCAAACTCCGTTTCCGGCTCACTCAGTAGGATAGTGATCTGCAGTGGAAACGCGAGGTCTCCGTAGAGGTCGCGGTGCAGACAGTTGAAGCCCTCCGCATGGTAGCGCAGCACCAGCGGGGTGGGCCGGGTTTGACCCGCATCATGGCAAATGGCCAGGTATTCCGGGAGGGTGTCCGGATAGCGATGGGGCTCCTTTAGGCGTTCGCTCCAGAGGTTGGCCACCGGGGCCAGGTAGGCGTAAAAGGCTTGGCGCAGGTCGCCAACGAGCGCGGGAAGGGGATAATTGTAGTATTGGTAGCAACCCCGGCCGTAGTTGTGCTTCTCCATGATGACGCGCTTTCGAAAAAGCGTTTCACGGTCGAATCCCCGCCGCAAGTTTTGGCACTCCTCGGTAGAGAGGAGCGTGTCCGTCAAGGCGAATCCCGCCTCATTCAATTGTCCGTGAATGGCTTCCCAATCGAGGGCGTCCACGCGTTGCGTGATGGCGGTCATGCCCGCTGCTCGCGTTCCAGGAG
>JBGTRP010001103.1:0-2063 GCA_041940685.1 Acanthopleuribacteraceae bacterium | reverse complement strand
ACCGCAGATGCGATAAGAGTTCGTCTACCCGAGGGTCGTCGCCCGTGACATAGGCCGCCAGCCGCTTGTTGCCCGGCTCGTTTTCATGCAACAGCACCGCGGCCTCCCGAACCCGGTCATGGGACCGCAACACGGCCTCGATCTCACCCAGCTCGATACGGAAACCGCGCAATTTGATTTGGTTGTCGATTCGGCCGAGAAAGGCGATGCCGCCATGGGGAAGATAGCGGGCCAAATCTCCGCTTCGATACACTCGGGCGCCCGGCGGCTCGGGCCCGAGAGGAGCGGGAATAAAGGTTTGCGCGGTCAGGACGGGCCGGTTCAAATATCCCCTCGCCAGGCCGAGCCCGCCGATGAGGAGCTCGCCGGCAACGCCCAGGGGCGCCAAGCGCAATCGCGGGTCCGAAATATAGATTCTGGTGTTGGCGATCGGCCTGCCGATGGATATGGCGTTGCCGCGCAAATCCTTGGCCGCGGGGATGTCGTAACAGGCCGTAAAGGTGGTGCTTTCGGTTGGGCCATAGCCATTGATCAGCCTTTGGCCCAAAATGGCCTCGCGGGCCTTGCGGACATGCGGCAGAGAAAGGGCTTCCCCACCGGCGAGGACCTGATTCACGGAGGCGAGGGCCCGAGGCCGCTCGTGAACAACCAAATTGAAAAGCGCGGCGGTGAGGAAAATGGCGTCCACGCGGTGGTTGCCCAAAATCCGTTCCAGCGTTTCCGCTTCCGGAACCGGATCCGGATATAGCACGCAACATCCACCGTGGAGCAGGGCGCCCCAAATCTCAAAGGTGGAGGCGTCGAAGGAATCGGGCGCCAGATGGAGCAGGGTCGGCGCTTGCCTCCAAGCAACATAGCTCACGCCGAACAACAGTCGTATCACCGCGAGGTGGTTGATTTGCACGCCTTTCGGCACGCCCGTCGAGCCGGAGGTATACATGACATAGGCGAGGTTTTCGGACGCCACCCGTCTCGACTGAAATGGGGGAAGGCTCTCGCTTTCCGGTCCTGGTTTTTCATCCAATACCAGCCGCGCCGGGGCTTGGCGCGGAATGGGGATGGCGTCCTTTTCACGGACCAGAACCGCGCGCGCCCCGGAGTCGCGCAGAATCAGGGTTTGCCGTTCCTCGGGGTCATGGGCATTCAGGGGAAGATAGGCGGCGCCCACTTTTAAAATGCCGAGCATGCCCTCGTGATAGGCGGTGGAGCGTGGTATGGCCAGCGCCACGATTTCATCGCGGCCCACGCCCATGGCCGCCAATTTCGACGCCACGCGGTCCGCGCGCTTGTCGAGCAAACCATAGCTGAGAAACCCATCGGGCCGTCCTTGTTGGTTCGCTTGCCGAACCGCCACCGCGTCCGGCTCCCTCGCGGCATGGGCTTCGAAAAGCTGGTGAATGCCGAGGCCGCGCGGGATCCTGGTCCGCGTATCGTTCCAAGCGGTGAGCAACTGGAATTGCTCCGGCTCGGAAACCAGGGGCAGATCGGCAAGCTGGCGGTTCGGCGCCGCGGCAACCCCCCGTAAAAGGCGCTGGAAATGGCGGGCCATTCGGACAATCGTCGTGTCCCGGAACAAATCGCGGTTATATTCCAATAGACCTTCCAACCGCTCCCCATCGGGGAACATGTTCAGGGTCAGGTCGAAATGGGCAATTTCGGATTCGAGATCCACCGATTCCAGCCGCAGCCCCGGGGCCGACCAGCCCTCGGCCGGGAGGTTTTGGAAGGCGAACATGACTTGGAAGATAGGCGTGCGGTCCAGCATGCGTTCCGGCGCCAGATGCTCCACCACCTTTTCGAAAGGAGCATCCTGATGGGCAAAGGCTTCCAGGCAGACCCCGCGAACCTGGTCGAGCAGTTTCCGAAAACTCAGCTCGGCTGAAACCCGGGTCCGCAGAACCAGGGTATTGACGAAGAGTCCGATCAAATCCCCGAGTTCCGCCCGGTTGCGGTTGGCCACGGGCGTGCCCACCAAAGTATCTTCCTGTCCGGAATAGCGCGCGAGCAAAACGGCAAACCCCGCCTGCAGAACCATGAACGGGGTGGCGCCCGCCTCCCTGGCC
>JBGTRP010001102.1:0-2068 GCA_041940685.1 Acanthopleuribacteraceae bacterium | reverse complement strand
GCCCGGGCAGGAAATGCCCGTGTTGTTTTTCCACATGCAAAGTGCGGGAAAGGGAATGCCCGCGACCGCCAGATGTTCCTGGCCCGTTCTGGGCGGCGGGAGAAGCGCCCCAAGGGCCAGCATGCCCAGGCAAAGCGCCGCCAGTATGGCGTGGGGAAACCAGTGTTGGCGGCGAATATTCGCGAGCGGTTTCGGGAGCTTCCGCTTCACGGTGATTTCCGGCCATTGGGACGCTTGGCGTTAGGTCTCATGGAAACCTCGACGGGAATGCACGGAGCCGTCAGTGAAAGGCGTCCTGGACATGATCCTTGTAAAGCACGATCAAGGACCAGATGCCCACGGGAAAACCCAGGCAGCAGCAAGGGCTGACGCAGGGGATCATGAACACTACCGAGGCGGCCATGGAAATGCCCCAATTCCGCAGGTTATACATTTGTTTGGCGCCGTAAAGGATAAACACCGAAATAAGGAAGCTGATGGCCCATTGCGCATAGAAGTAGGTGTCGGAGTTGAGAAGGTCGAGAAGGGGCTCCAAATCCATATCCTGAAGCTCGGGTTCGTTGAGGATGTCTTCAAAAAGCGGGTTTTCCCGCCAATCGTTGGAAACCGCGCCGGACATGCGCATGAAAACCGAAAAAAATTGGAGCAGCATGATTAACACGGTGACCACGATCATGGTGACGGCCGGCGCTTGGACCGAGCTACGGGGATCGGGATAGGACTCGTACCGGGGTTGTCTTGGCGGGTATTGATCCGGTGGCGGGGGCGGTGGGGGATCGATTTGGTTCATAAAGGTCCCTCTCGATTCAGGATATGCAAGCCGAAATCATCACGCCTAAGATTCTAGCATTCGCGAGCCGGGGCCAAGGCATTTTTCGCATGTCGGAAAGGGAACGTAGCCCCTTTTGGGCGCTATCCGGTTGCCGCAAGGCTTTTATTGCGCACGACAAAACGCCCGCCTTTCAGGACATCGCTGACATGGTTGATGCCCCAATAATAAACGAGATGCAGGGCGCTGGGCGCATCGAGAAAGGCGATATCCGCCCGCTTTCCAACCTCAATGGTGCCGATCTGGTCGGCCAGGCCTAAAGTGGCCGCGGCATTGAGTGTGACGGCGATGAAACTCTCCTCGAAGGTGAGGCCCATGTTCATACAGGCCAGGGCCATCATGAGCGGCTGGGAAATGGTGTGGCTGCTGCCGGGGTTGAAGTCGGTGCTGAGCGCCAGTGCGCAACCCGCGCCTTTAAAGGCTTGCGCATCGGCGTATTTGGTGCGCAGAAAGAAACTGGTGCCCGGCAGCAAAGTGGCCATGACGCCGGCCTGAGCCATTTTTTCCATATCCCGCGGATCGGCGTGGATCAGATGGTCCGCGCTGACCGCGCCGAGCTCGGCCGCGAGTCCCGCGCCTCCCAGTGGAAACAGCTCATCCGCATGCATCCTGAGCTGGAAGCCATGCGCTTTGGCGGCCTCTAAATGGCGGCGGCTGTCTTCCAACTCGAAGACGTTCTTTTCACAGAAGATATCCACGTAGGAAACCGTGCCGCGCCGTTTGACCTCGGGGAGCAACTCGCGATTGAGGAAGTCGATATAGTCCTCGGATCGGCCCTCGAATTCGGGAGGGATTTCATGAGCGCCCATGAAGGTTTGGTGGATGTCGATGGGGTGTTCGGCATTCAATTGATCCATGACATCCAATTGCTTGAGCTCGGCTTCCGCGTTGAGGCCATACCCGCTTTTGGCCTCAATGGTGCCGGTGCCGTGCAGCAACATCAGGTCCAGGGTCCCGCGCGCCTTCGCGCGTAACTGATCCGGTTCCGAGGCGCGGGTATGGCGGACCGTGGATTTGATGCCGCCTCCCGCGGCCGCGATCTCCACGTAGCCCGCCCCATGCAGTCTCTGGTTGAACTCCCCGGCGCGCTCTCCGCCCCAGACCAAGTGGGTGTGGGGGTCTACGAAGCAGGGAATGGCCACCCGATTGCCCATATTCACGCGAATGGCGTCCTCCGGCAGGTCGGCGTTCAGCTCCGCGCGCCTCCCCACGCGGGCGATACGGCCATCCTCTACCAAC
>JBGTRP010001101.1:0-2081 GCA_041940685.1 Acanthopleuribacteraceae bacterium | reverse complement strand
ACCACGGATTACAGCTACGACGCCATCAATCGAATCGTGCTACAGGAAACCACGGATGGCGTAGATACGATCTCTCACAGCTTCGCCTATTCCAGCGATCAGCTCAGCGAAACCCGCGAGGACGGCACGGTCCACACCATGACCTTCGATGCGCTCGACCGCATGGCGCGCGATGTTCGCGGCGGTTCGCCGGCCTATGATTTCATTTACAGCTTCGATGCCAACGGCAATATCACGGGCAATACCGGAACCACTCCATTTTTCCCCAACGACCCTCTGAGCTTCACCTATGACGCGGACAACCAGGTGGTGACGGAGGCCGGTACGGATTTCGGCGGCGCATACACCCGAACTTACAGCTATGACGACAACGGCAACCTCGTCCAGAAACTCGGTGTGGGGATCAGCACGGTTTCCTATGTTTACGATGAGTTGAACCGGCTGGTCTCGGCCACGGATTCAGGGGTGGGGAGCGAAAACTATACCTACGATGCGCTGGGGCGACTCCAAAGTATTCAGGTCCCCGCGCCCGCCGCGGGTGAATTTGCTTTTCAACGCTTCTTTTACGATCAGGACGGCAACATCATCCTCAATTACGATATGGCGGGGTCCATTCAAGAACAGTACTGGCATAATCACGGCAGGGGCACCGTGCTGTTCTCTACTCTTGGTGATATTCAACCCCATTTTCACACCGTGATCCAGACCTTTCCGGACTCTGGGCTTGGCGGATTTGATACCCTAGCCGCCGACGATTTTACGGTCCCCGATTCGGGTTGGGCCATTGAAACCATCGGCATGCCCAAGTATCAATCCTCGACGGTCGATAGAAATGTATCCAGCCTGGCGCGGGAGTTGCCTGTTTCCGTGGATCTCTTGGATGCGCTTCGACGCATAAGGGGCAACGGCTTAGGAGGAAAGCCCGTCCGCGTTCCCAAGCCGCCCAAGGAAGGACAATTATTGGGGTATCCCGGCTATTTGGGAAACAAGATCCTGCCCCTACCGCCCGAACATCCGCGTTATGATTACCCCCGCCCGCCGGACGGTTATCTGTTACGCAAGGTAGGCCTCATCCTGTTCTTTATCTTGCAAGACGCCTACGGCAACAACAATGCCGGCGTGACCGGCGGTCTGGCCGGATTGGCCATCCAGGTCTACGATCTGCTCAAACGCATTATCGTTTTCGGCAATCCCGGCCCCATGGGCCCCGGTGGAAATGTCTTCTACCGAGCCCGCATCAATTCTTTTCTGTCGCTTTCGGGTCAGGCTTGCGAAAACTACACCAGCTTCCGCTACAACCAACCCGTGCCAAAGGATCTCTTCGACACCGGGCCCCTGGATGTGGATCAGGTAAGGTTCAGTGGCCCCACCGGACACTCAGTCGGCCAATACTACTTTGATGAATTTGAAAGTTTCAGGTGAAGGCAGCCGAGATTCCTGCCCATACTCCCACGTATAACAATTCGGCTCATCAGGCTAAGGCCACCGCCGCTAACGGGAAGCGGTCTTCAACCCCAGCAGCGCGGCCGCGGTGATGAGAAAAGCGCCTGAAAGACGGTCGAGCCAGGCCTTCTTGGAATGGCTCATCCTTTGAGATATCCATCCCGCGCCGCCACCGTAGGTCACCAGGAACATGCCGTCGATGAAGATGTAAGTGAGGCCGAGAACCAGGAATTGGAGCCAAAACGACTCATCCGGACGGATGAATTGCGGGAAAAGCGCGGCAAAGAAGACCACCGCCTTGGGGTTTGCGGCGGAAGTAATGAAACCTTGCAACCACAACCTCTTTAAGGAAGCGCGTTTCGCGGGCTCCCAACCGCCGTCCCCCGCGTTGCGGATCTTTCGCAAACCCATCCAAACCAGATAGGCCACGCCCAGCCACTTGACCAGGTTGAAGGCGCTTTCGGAGGCGATCACGACCGCTCCCAAACCCAGACCCGCGGCAAGCATTTGCAGGAAGTTCGCGTGGAGATCGCCCGCGGCGGTTGCCAGGGATCGCCGAAAACCGTTGACCATGCTGTTGGACATCATCAGAAGATGACTGGGACCGGGCGTGCTCATCAGCAGAAACACGGCGGCGA
>JBGTRP010001100.1:0-2082 GCA_041940685.1 Acanthopleuribacteraceae bacterium | reverse complement strand
AACCGTACGCCTGGCGGTGCCCGTGGGCCTTTTGCCCGAGGAAATCAACCCCATCGCCCAAGCGCTTATCAGGGCATTCCGCGCCCTGAGCAAAGCGCCCCGCCTGCGCCAAGTAACCCAACCCGCCGGGTTCATGGGCGCGGCGCGGGCGGAATACGCGCTGGTCGACGCCAAACAAAGCGACTGGCTCCCGTCCGAGGCCGAGGGTCCGACAGCCAAAGCAGCAATTCTTCCACCGGAAACGACAAAACCGGCCACGGAGCCGGAAGGTCATCCCTTATCCGAGGGGCAAAAAGCATTGCTCTACATCCATCAACTGGCCCCGCGGAACAGCGCCTATAACGCGCCCACCGCGTACCATGTCCACCCGGACGTGGACCCGGTCCAACTGGAACAGGCGCTGGAAATGGTCATCGCGCGCCATCCCGCTCTCCATTCGGTCATCGCGATCGAGGACGGGCGACCACGAGTTCGTATTCTTTCCGAGTGCAAGCCCCGTTTCCGCATCGAGCGTTTGAAAGACTTGGACCCGGACGCGGCCGCGGCGCATCTGATGCGGGAAGCGCAACGTCCCTTCGACCTCCAATCAGGCCCGCTCCTGCGCACCACCCTTTACTTTCATCCGGAACGCGAGCCTCTTTTGCTGTTCAGTTTCCACCACATCATCCTGGACGGCGTCTCTCTGACCATTTTCCTGCGGGACCTGGAACGGGCCTACCGCGCCCTGGGCAAGCGGCAGCCGTTCAATCCCGGTCCCCTTCCAGCCGACTACGGTGACTTCGCCGCATTTCAGCGACGCTACCTGGAAAGCGAGCAAGGCCGGGAGGCGCGCGCCTTTTGGGTTCGCGAATTGCGCGGAATGCCCCGGCTCAACCTTCCGATCGACCGCGCCAGACCCTCGGTTCCTGGTTTGCGGGGCCACATGTTCCGCCGCGCCTTGAATCCATCCACTCGCGAGTCCCTGGCCGCACTGGCCTCGGCCCACCAGGCCACGGTCTTCACCGTGATGATGGCGGCCTTTCAGACCCTGTTGTTTCGCTACAGCGGCCAGGACGATATTGCCGTGGGAACCACCGTGGAGGGCCGCCCGGAGGAACGGTTTGAAGGGGTGATGGGCTATTTTGTCAACATGATCGGCGCACGCGCGAGCTTCGCGGACGATCCCGGCTTCAGCAGCCTCGTGAAGCGGAACCAAAGAAAAATGCTGCAGGTCCTCGAACACGGCTCCTACCCGCTTTCCCAGGCCATGGCGGGGCTGGATTTAGACCGCGACGAGCGGGGCCCTTTCCAGGCGGTATTCATTTTCCACAACCAGGCGGGGGCGCTGATCCGGGAGTCGGGCGGCGGCAGGGACATGGATGCCTCCGGGGGACTGCTGCGCCAACCCATGGAGGCGGTTCAACAATTGGGTGAGTTCGAAATCACGCTTGAGGCCGCTCTCTTCGACGATCACGCCACCCTGTTCTTCAAATACGATCCGGACCTCTTTGACGAGGCCAGCTTGCGGCGCTTTGCCGACGCCTATCAGGCCGTTCTGAGCGCGGTATCCCGAAATGTCGACGCGCCGGTTTCGAGGCTGGACCTTATGTCAGCGGATCAAAAGCAGCGGCTATTGCGGGATTGGAACGCCACGCATCAGGAATACCCGGCGGAGCGAACGGTCTATGAGCTATTCGCCGACCGGGCGGACCGGGCTCCGGACGCGGTCGCCTGCATCTTCGAAAATCAGGCGCTGACCTACGCGGGCCTGCACATCCGCATCGGCCGCTTGGCCTCCGAGTTGAAGCGGCGGGGCACGGGGCCTGAAACGCCCGTGGGCGTCTACCTCGCGCGTTCTCTCGATCTGATCGCCGCGCTGCTGGCCATCTGGAAGGCGGGCGGGGCCTATGTTCCCATGGATCCCGACTACCCGCTCGAACGCCTGACCTTCATGCTCGCCGATAGCGGCGCGAGCCTGGTTCTGACCAGTAAAACCCTGCAAGCGGATATCGCGGACGCCGGCGCGCGCCTGGTTCCCGTGGACCAAATCCCTAGCGCCCAAGAACTTCCCTTGATGGAAAACAGGCCCGCCCCGCCATTGCC
>JBGTRP010001099.1:0-2084 GCA_041940685.1 Acanthopleuribacteraceae bacterium | reverse complement strand
CCGAACGCTTACTGTCGGTTCACGAGGCCCATCCCGGGCCAAATCAAAGGGACCTGAACCTGGTCCGAAGCAAGATTCCCTGGTACGGAAGCTCAATCGCCGGATTGCCGAAATGAGGACGGCGGCCGAGCGCGCCGGGAAGTTCCGTATTCCCCGGGGCTGACGAAAGCCAGCTCTTCACCAAAACCCTTTCAAATCAGAGATGAATACCTAAAGGAGGAGAAATATCATGACCTACGATTTCAGCAATATTCCCAATTTGAAAAATCCCGTCAAGACGACGCCCGACGATGCGATCTTCAGCGGCCACGGCAGCCTGGATGTGGATGGTTCCGAGGAAACCACAGTCCCCGAGGGTATGGAAATCTGGTTTTTGGCGCCGCCAGGCGCCTCCATCTCCGATCACCTGGGCCAGGCGCTGGAAGCCATGAAGACCATTGATAAGCTGGCCATTGTTTCCCCGCAAAACGACGATCTCACCTCAACCCAACCCCAGGTCTATAAAAGCGGGCAAAAGCTGCCGGATTACGAGTTGCATGAACCAAGCGGCCTCAAATTAAAGCCCAATGGTCCCCATATTTTGGGCGTTTCCGAGGCAACCAGTCTTTCTGCCCTTTGGGAACGGGTGAAACCTTTTGTCAAGCCGGATCAAACCGTGCGCTGTTTCTGGGCGGCCTGCACGGCCATAGACGGCGCCTCCAACCCTGTCGTGGATTATCCCTAAGCCGGCTCCTCGGAAGGCCGAGGACTGAGAGCCGTGCGACATGGGCCGGGGCCTCTGGCGCTTCTTTCCGCCGCTCTTTGGTCCCGGTCTTTCCTAAGCATTTTTTGGCGTTGGAACACGCCCCTTAATTGGTGAATTTTTCAAGCAACCACAACTCAGAATCATTCAGAACGAATTGGAGGACCCCATGAGCACAACCATACCCTATGACCCCACCCTGGCGCTTGGCAATATCGTACCCGCGGATCACCTGAGCGTGCTGGAGGCCATTTCCAAGGAGCAGACACCCATCGATGAAGCTCAAAACGAATTGAATTCATTGATTTTGCTAAAACGAAAGCTGGAAATGACCGCGGATGAATTGGTGAACATGAAGATCGATCCCTCGAAGGTGAACAAGTCCATGCAAACCGTTGGCAAACAAATCAGCTCCGCGGCCCAAAACTTTGCCGACACTTCCGTGAAGGCGTTGCCCAAAATCGCCAGCCTGAGAAAAAACATTCCCCAGATCGGAAAAGAAATCGAGAGCCCCATCGATTACAACAAGAGTCAGATCAAAAAGCTGCCGCTTTCCGCGGATTCCCTGACCATGGACGCCCAGTACTTTTCCTTCGATGAGGTGGGTCAATCCTCGTCTTCGGCCATGGCCTCGATGAAAGCCTTTATTTCTGAGTCGACCCGTTTTCTGGGGGATAAAAACAGTTTTCAAGCCACGACTTCCGCCATGGGCCAGGTGAACAAACAGCGGGAGCATCACGACATTCAGGGCACCCTGGTGATCACCGCGAGCTGTACACACAAGGAGGCCAGTGTATTCGCACCCTTCATCATCGATGTGGACAAAGGCATCCGGGCCTGGAACGAGTTGTTTCCCAATGACATGATCAAGACCAACAGCAAGGCGAGTGTCGTGAAAATCGCGGCGCAACAGCAGACCAAACAGGCCAAGTTTTACAACCTGCTCTCCGGGGCGACTTATGGATCAAGCTTTGTAGGCATGGTCCATGTTTTAAAAGATTCCGGCACAACCTCCTCACAAACCATGTATTCGGTTGCCGAGAGCTTGCAGGATGACATGGACGTGGGTTCCTGGTTCGCCAGCGAAAAGGGCGGTTTCGGCGTGGCCAGCAGCTTTGCCAACAGCGCCAAAAACCTGCTCAGCCAACAGGATATTTCTTCCCATGTCAGCATCGTGACCATGGGCGTGATTCCCACCATCACGGCCAATGACGTGACCTTGGCCGTGAAACAATTTTCCAATTTCAGCCCCGATAAAATGATGGCCGAACTCTCCACCCTGCAATCGCTGACCGTCGATGGCCAGACCAGCGTGGCTTCCGCGGCCAACAACGCGCGGACA
>JBGTRP010001098.1:0-2085 GCA_041940685.1 Acanthopleuribacteraceae bacterium | reverse complement strand
AGGCCTTCGCGCCGCTCGGGTTTCAGGATTTCCACCAGCTTGTCGAAGGGCATATCCTGATGGGCATAGGCGGCCAATGCCATGCTACGAACCCGCCCCAACAAGGATGCCAGGGGGAGTTCTTGCTCAAGGCGTATCCGCAGGGGAAGTTGGTTGACAAAAAATCCGATCAGCGCCTCGATTCGGTTGCGGTTCCGGTTGGCCACATCGGTTCCAACCACGATATCCCGCTCGCGGGTGTGATGGTGGACCAACAGAGAAAAGGCGGCCAACAATCCCATGAACAGGGTGAGGTTTTCTTCCCGGCAGAAATGTTCCAGGTCCTGGCACAGTTCCGGGGGGATGTGAAAGGATTTGGTGGCGAATGCCGCGGGCGTCCGATCGGTGCGTGGAAATGCCGCGGGCAATTTTGATTCGGGAGGCAAATCCGAGAGTTCCGCCTCCCAAAAGGCCAGTAGGGATTTATAGTTTGCTTCGAACCAGGAGCGCTGCCAGACCGAAAAATCCGCGTACTGGACCGCAAGGGGCTCCAACCTGGCCGGATTCCCGCGCACCCTGCCGCCATAGCCTTTCCGCATTTCCTGAATGAAAATGCTCCCCGACCAGCCGTCCGCGACGATATGGTGCAGGCTCAACTGCATCATGTGCCGGCGCGTGTCCAGGCGAAGCAGGCGAAAACGGCAAAGAGGGCCACAATCCAGGAAAAAGGGGAGATGGGCTTCGTCGTCGTTGAGGTTTTGAGCGAGTCTTCTTCCTTCCTCCGCGGGTAGATCCGACAGGTCGATGAGCGGCAAAGAAAGCGGTTTCGGTTCGTGAATATGTTGATGGGGCTGTCCGTCCAACTCGCCGAAAGTGGTTCGCAATACCTCGTGCCGTTCTACAATTGCCGCCAGCATTGACTCGAATGCCAGGGGATCGAGAGCGCCCGAGAGCACCACGGCCCGCGCGATATTGAAGGCGGGATCCCCGGGGCGTACCTGATGCAGGAACCACAACCTCTGTTGGGCAAAGGAAAGCGGAAGCTTCTCCTCGCGCGACACAGGCTCCAGGATGGTTTCCTGCACCGTTCCCAGCTTGAGCATATTTTGAATATGCGCGGCCATTTGTCTTGGGCTGGGATATTGAAAAAGGGCCTGAACGGAAATTTCAACCCGAAAGCTATCCCGGATGAGCGAGATCAATCGAGTGGCCAGCAGCGAGTGGCCGCCCTGCTTGAAAAAGTGATCGGAAGGGCCCGACCGCTTCCTTTCCAACACCTGGCCCCACATGCTGACCAGGATGGTCTCCACCGGGTCTGAGCTAGCGGTTTGATTCAATTCTTCTTTTAAGGACGCCGAGTCCTCCGGAGGTTCCGGCAGCGCGCGGCGGTTAATTTTTCCGTTGGGCGTAAGCGGAAATTCCGGTAGCCAGACGAAAGACGTCGGAACCATATAGGCCGGCAACGACTCGGCGATCCAATGCCGCAGGTCTTCGTCGTTTGGTACGGCCGCGGAGGCGATTTCTTTCTCAACAGCCACGATGTGAGCGACGAGGCAAGCCTCGCCATCCGACCCTTGTCTGGTGGTAACCACGGCCTGACCGATGGCCGGATGTTTGGAAAGACGAGCCTCGATTTCTCCGGGCTCGATACGGAATCCGCGCAGCTTGACCTGTTGATCCAGACGACCCAGGTAGTGGATGTCTCCAAATGCATCGATGCGGGCCAGGTCTCCGCTACGGTAAAGCCTTCCGCCCAACCGTTCGGCATGAAATGGGTCTGGAATCAGCCGATCCGCGCTCAATGAAGGTCGGTTGCGGTAGCCCCGCGTCAGGCCTCGGCCGCCGATCATAAGCTCGCCGGCCACGCCGATGGGGACGGGATGCAGTCGCGCATCCACGATGTAGATCTCGCCGCGCCGTTCATTGTAAAGGCCACCACAAGCAAAAACATAAACGTGCACCCAGATCAAATTATCAACTGCTTGTCAATAATCATCCATCGAAAAAGCGCTGATGCTGATGATGAGGAATTGGCATGTTGGGCAGGAAGTAGGGTGGTGGTGGCATTCCTGGATGATGGGGCGGAATCATGCCGTAGTGGCCGGG
>JBGTRP010001097.1:0-2091 GCA_041940685.1 Acanthopleuribacteraceae bacterium | reverse complement strand
CACGACTTTTTTATCGGCCGCCCCGTACCAGGCCGCCAATTGTTTGAGCTGTTGCGGAGGAATGCCGGCGACTCTTTCCACGTACTCGGGCGTATAGCGTTCCACGAATGTCTTGAATTCCTCGAAGCTGATCGCCTTTTCTTTTCCGGCATAGACCTTGCCTTCCCGCGTACCAAAACCGATATCCTCATTGTCGGCGCGGAACACGCAGTGTTTGTCCACAAAAGATTGGTTGACCCAACCGTTCCGGATCATCTCGCGACAGATTCCATTCGCAATAACCAAATCGGAATGCGGGTTCATCATCAAAACCAGGTCGCTGGCCGCGGAGGTCCGCGTTTTTCGGGTTGCGATATCCACGAGCCGGACCCAACTGGCAGAGCGGCGCCGCTCGGTGATGCGGGAGAACAGAACCGGATGCATTTCGGCCATATTGTTGCCCCAAAAAACAAACACGTCGCCCTGTTCGAAGTCGTCGTAACAACCCATGGGCTCGTCCTTGCCGAAGGTTTTGACAAAACCCACCACCGCACTGGCCATACACAGTCGGGCATTGGCTTCCACATTGTTGCAACGCAGACCGCCCTTCATGAATTTATTGGCGGCGTACCCGTCTTGTATGGTCCACTGCCCGGAACCGTAAATGCTTACCGCGTCGTTGCCGAACCGTTCGCGCGCCTGCTGGAACTTGTTGGCGATCAGATCGAGGGCCTCGTTCCAATCCGCATCGCGCAACACCCCTTTTTCACGGATTTGCGGTTTTCGCAACCGATCCTGGCCATAGAGCACCAGCGGCAAATGATAGCCCTTGACGCAGAGCAGGCCCTTATTGACCGGGTTTTGCAGGTCTCCGGCCACGGCCACGACCCGGCCGTCCCGTACGCCCACCATGACTCCGCAGCCGGTCCCGCAAAAGCGGCAGGGCGCCTTGGACCAGGTAATGTGATTATCCGAAAGCAAGGCTTGCTGTTCCTTCCGGCGGGCGTCGCCGCCGGCGTTTACCGTGGCCGCGAGGACGCTGCCGGCCCAGCCAGCGGCCATGGTCTTCAGAAAATCTCTTCGATTTTGTTCCATGCTCATACCTCAATGATTTCCGCACCGGTCCGCGAAACCGGTTGCGATGGAACGCTTGGGGAAGGCTGATCCTCAAAACAGGAAAATACGGGGGAGGCCGCGATCACGCCCGGAAAAGAGCCGATCCTGTCTACCAAGCTCCGGTCGGCGGCGGCGTTGTCCGTATCGGTGACAACGACCAGGAACCGTCCATGGCGCTCATGCGCCTCCGCGTCCTTCAGGTCGCCGATCAGGGTTTCTACTTGGTGGACACGATCCTCTCCACATTCCACGACGAGCGAAGTAATCGGCATGACATCAATCTCCCGCGTAGCGCTTTTTAAATTCGGCGCGCGCCTTGTCCCGCGCCTCTTTGGCCTTGTCATCCATTTTCCCCAAAAACCAACGGTGCATTTCCGAGTTCAAAATCTCGTCGAGCTGTTGGGCCACCTCTTTGGCCGCCCTCGCCAGTTGGGGGTCTCCGGAGGTTTCGCCCGCGTGAATGATTTCCTTCAATTCCGGCACGAATTCCATGTAGAAGCGGTGCGCTACCTCGTACATGCCATGCCATTGGGTGTAATCCGGCCCCATCATGGCGGCGCCGTGGCGCGCCCGCCGCCCCTCGTGATGCCACAGGAAAAAGTAGGTGAATTCGATGGCGTCATCAAAGGTCACATCGTTGCTGATGAGGCCCTTGGCGCGAATCGCCTTATAGAGCGCGGTGGCGGGTTTGCCGAATTTGTCATTGTACAAATTGACCAGGTTATCGAACTGCACGTACCAATTCTCGACCCAGCCGGGTCCGTGACAGCTCAGACACACATCCTTCATATCCTGCCGCCGCTGTTGCCAAGGCTTCACGTCTTTGCCCTGTTTGATGGCCGCGGCATCAATTTTTTCCGATACGGGAGGCCGCACATGGTGCTACACAAGACAAGGTGTGGAGGTCTGGCAGCATCAGGACTCCCTGGGTAAAAGTCTTATCGATGCTTTTTTATTGGCGGAGGGTATTCTGGATTCAGCGCACTTAACGCCGAT
>JBGTRP010001096.1:0-2094 GCA_041940685.1 Acanthopleuribacteraceae bacterium | reverse complement strand
AAAAATCCGATCAGGTTTTCGATTTCGGCCCGGTTGCGGTTGGCAATGGGCGTTCCGACCAGGATATCCTCTTGGCTCGCGTACCGTGCCAGCAACAACTTGAAGGCCGCGAGCATGGTCATGAAGGGCGTACAGCCGCGGGCTTTGCCCAGTTCCCGGAGCGTTGCATAAAGCGCGGCGTCAATCTCGAAACCTAGCGTGGCGCCGCGGTGGCTCTGTCGCCTGGGGCGGGGCCGATCCGTGGGAAGCGCCAGCGGCCCGTCTATATCTCCCAGTTGCCGACGCCAGTAGGAAAGCTGATTTTCGGCTACACCGCCTTGAAACCATTGCCTTTGCCAGGAGGCGAAGTCGGCGTATTGAATCGGAAGATGGGGTAGAACCGCTTCGTAACCAAAACAGAATTGGTTGTAAAGCGCGCTTACCTCGCGAACGAAAATTCCAATCGACCAACCATCTGAGATGATGTGGTGCATTTGCGTCAGCAACACATAATGGGACGGACCCTGCCGCAACAAGCAACAGCGGAACAGCGGGCCCCTGGCCAGATCAAAGCCAGTTTCCGAGGCCCGCGTTGCAAGCCCATGCGCCCGTTCCCGGCGGGCATCCGGATCCAGGCCGCTCACATCGATCAGGTTCAAACGCCAGGCCTCCGCCGCCAAAATTTCCTGACTAGGTTGGCCGTCCCTCGCCGGGAAACGGGTGCGCAAGGGCTCGTGGCGATGGATCAGGCTCTCCATGCTACGTTCGAACGAATCGGCGTCCAACCGGCCATGCAGGTTCAATGCGCCGGCAAGGTTGTAGGCGCTGCCTCCCGGCGCCAATTGCTCGATGAACCACAGGCGTCTTTGGGCGAAGGAGAGCGGCGGCTCGCGGTCTCTCCGCATGGCTTTCGGTCCCTCCGGACCTGGCCTGCTCGTTCCGAGTTTGCGCCGCAACCGCTCGGCCAATCCCGCGATCGTCTTACTCTCGAACACCGCGCGCAAGGGGACTTCCGTCCCCAGAGAGTCGCGCATCGCGGAAACCAGTCGGGTTGCCAGCAGAGAATGGCCGCCGAGCTCGAAAAAATCATCGTGAATGCCCACCACATCCAGGCCGAGAATCTTCCGCCAGCAGGCGACAAGCTTTTCTTCCACGGCGTCTCGGGGTGCGGCCGCGGTGGTCTGGCGGTCCCGTTTCCATTCCGGCGCCGGTAGGGCCTTGCGGTTCACCTTCCCACCCGCGGTGAGAGGGAAAACATCCATGTACACGAAGGCGGCCGGCAGCATGTAATCCGGTAAGGTCTGGCTCAGGAATTGGCGCAGGGTTTGGCTGGAACTCCTGGTCGCGGTTTCGTCCGTTTCGCTCGGGGCTCTTATATAGGCCGCCAAACGAATGTCCGTAGCCTTCTCCCCATGAGCCAGAACCACGGCCTGGCCAATTTCGGGATGCCTTTCCAGCGCCGCCTCGATTTCACCCAGGTCAAGTCGGTGACCGCGCAATTTGATCTCGTGATCCAAGCGGCCCATGAATAAAAGCGCGCCCTGGTTGTTGCGGCGGACCCTGTCTCCGGTTTTGTAGAGCCGGGCGCCCGGCCTTTGACCCAGGGCGTCGGGTAGGAAGGCGGCGGCGCTTAGGTCCGGACGGCCCATGTACCCGCGCGCCAGGCCCAAACCACCGAGATGAAGCTCGCCCGGTATGCCGATCGGCGCTAAAGACCCCTTTGCATCGAGCACATGGCCCACCAGGTTGGTGATGGGTGCGCCGATGGGAACTTCGCCCCATTCGGATTCTCCGCTCCAAAAAGTCGCGTTCACGCAAGTTTCGGTTGGGCCATATAAGTTGACGATCTCCATGGGTGAGCATTGCCGCACGCGTGCGACCAGGTCTCGGGTGAGCGGCTCCCCACCGCAAAACAAAATGCGCAGGGGATTGGCCCGCAAAAATTCCGGCTCTTCCAGCAGCATGCGGAGCTGGGAGGGAACCACCTGAAGGAACCGAATGCGACACCGCTGAAGATGTTTCGCCAAGTAAGCGGGGTCGCGATGGCCCTGGGGTTTCGCCAGCACTAGCGGGCTTCCCGAGAGCAGGGACGCGAAACATTCCCAAACCGAGGCG
>JBGTRP010001095.1:0-2103 GCA_041940685.1 Acanthopleuribacteraceae bacterium | reverse complement strand
GGTCATCGATCTCAACCTCCTCAAGGGGGAGAGAACGGGCTTTCAGAAAATCGAACAACTGTTGACCTGGGAACGCTATTTCGTCAACCTGGGCTCCGAGCTTTTGATCCATCACGCCTTCCTCAACCGGGTCATCAAAAACCTTTCCCAACGGCGGGAAGAAATCCTCGCGGTTCAAGCGCTCAAGTTAGAATTCGGCATGACTCGAAAAATTGCCATCCCCCTGCTCGAGTATTTGGATAAAATAGGTTGCACCAAACGCGTGGAAGAAGGGAGGCTCTGGCTGGCGAAAACCCCGCCGCAAATTGAATGCGAATGGGAACCTCCCTCGTCCCCTACCCTCAATCACGGATGAGCCATGCTTCATTCCGGCGTCCTTGCAAAAGCATGGTTCCATCCGGCAAACGAATGTGAGGTCTCGTCATGATGAAGCTCCTGAAAGTGCTGCTTCCCGCGGCTTTGGGCGCGGCGATTGCCTTTGCCAGCCCTCTGGTAACCTACCGCGTCACCAAATCAAAAGAACGTAGGGAATTGATCTGGAAAGAAGAAATCAAGAAATTCAAGGCCTTGGAGGAGCGGGCCGGAATTCTTACGGAAACCCTGTGTGGGAACCGTTGGCTGGAGGGCGATCGGCCCGAGGAGGTCAAGCGCGAGTTGCGCTCTCTGCGCATGGCCGCGGGCCGCTTTCGCCGCTATGAACCCGTAAAATTGAGCATTCGTCACCTGGCCTCCGTCCTGGAAACCATCTATGAAAAGAAGAGCCAATTTCAATCCCCGGAAGAAGAAAAACAAATCCGCCAAAAGCTGGAAGCTGCATACAAACGTTTGATCACGACCTGCGACCACACGCTGCATGCCGATTGATCCTGTCCGAAAACCCAATCCCTAGCATATTGCGTATAGGAATATGGCCGCGGAAGCCTTCCCACTCCGGCTCGGGCTGGAGGAACCCGGTATCCCCTCCCCCTGGAAAAGATGTTTTCCTTATACCCAGTTCTCTGATAGGGTTCGGATAATTAGGAAACGCCGTAAAGGCAAAAAGGACGAGCCATCTCCGCGAACCTCTCCGTGTTCGGGAAGCGCCCGGCCTCCAAATTTTTCTTTCGATCTCGGCCGACCCACGGCCTAAAGGATGTTGTCATGAAGGGTTTCTTTCTCTCGTTTTTCCTGCTTTGTTTCGCCTGGACGGGGTTTTCGGCCGAGGAGGTGGACAACGGAAAAAAACCCAAGGGCAAAGCCCAAACGCTCCTTTTCACCGAAGATCTGCGCTTCGGGGCCGAGGAAGAAGACGATGTCTACATCTGGAGCCTGCCCTCCACCAAGGTCGATGTGGACGGCCGCGGCCATTTCTTCGTGACCGATCCAAGAGAAAGCCGCGTGCTGGAATTCGACACGGAGGGCAAGTACGTGCGCACCGTGGCGGAACGGGGGCAGGGCCCCGGCGAGTTTCAGCTTGTTTTCGGGTTTCACATCCTAATGGATGGCCGCTCGGTGGGCGTGGACCTGGGCGGCCTGCCCAAATTCAAGTATTTCGACAAAGACTTCAAGTATGTAGATGAAAGTGGGCCCACCGGCTTCTCCAAATTGCTGCAATCGGCCACACTCTCTCCCACCGGCGCTCATTTCGGATCGATCTTCGTGAGCATCGACCAGGCCAACCGGGAGATGTTCATTAAAACCGGTATTTTAGACAACAGCTTCGAAGTGGTCATGGAGATGACCTCCAATAAGAGGCCCCTTCCCGATCCTTCACGTTTTGGCGACGGAGCCTATTGGTCGGAATTTATCGGCGGCAATATGAAGGGGCTATACCAGAGGACCGGCGTTTTCAATTTCGATCACCAGGGAAATGTCTACACCGCCTACAGCAATCAGTACGAGGTGACGCGTTGGAGCCCGGACCTCAAAACCAAAGAACTCATCGCCAGACGGGAATACAAGCCCATCGCAAACAATCAGGAGCACCTGAACGCCATGGCCGACGATTTGGCGCTACAATTTCAGGCCAACCCTCAATTGGCGAGCCTGCTTACGCCTCAGGTGGTGCGCAAGGCCATCGAAATTTCGGAGCCGCCGCCCGTCAAAAACCCCATCTTCGGCATT
>JBGTRP010001094.1:0-2111 GCA_041940685.1 Acanthopleuribacteraceae bacterium | reverse complement strand
AAGAAGTCGGAAGAAAAAGCGCCGGACCTATGGCGCACAAAAGAGTTGAATCGCTCTTACAGCAAATGGCAAGAGACCTTGCGCAAGGTTCGAACGCGGGCGCTTGAAATGCCCTTTGAGCGGGCGGCGCGCGAGCTTTACCTGGTCGGCAACGAGGCCATCCGATCGCTGGTCTTCGATCCCCTGCTTCCGGAGCCATTCGTGGATACGGCCGCTCGCGCCGCGCTTTTAGAGGCCACCATCGCGTTCGACGAACTGGGTCGACGAGTTTGGGAGCAGGTGCTCGGTATCGATCACAACCCAGAGCGGGAAGGCGGCCATCGGGGTTGGGCGGGGCTCCATCCCGCGCCAGGAATCTTAGGAGAGTGGCATGGCTAGGCATTACCGTCGAATTACCGAGGTTTTGAGCAAAGAGGAGATTCGTTCCCTCGTAACCCCTACTAATTGGGAGGGCTGGCTTGCGGTCATGACTTCCTGGAGCCTGATCGCCTGCTGCTTCTTTTTGGCAGCCTGGCAACCAAACTTTTTCACCCTAATCCTGGCATTGGTGCTGCTGGGCGGACGCCAGCTCGGTCTTGCGATCCTGATGCACGAGGCCGCCCATCGATCCCTGTTCCGCACCCGCGAGTTGAACGATTGGGTGGGTAAATGGCTGTGCGCGGCGCCAACCTGGAATCATCTGCGTCAATATCGCGAGCATCACATGGCCCATCACACCCTGACCGGTACCCAAAAAGATCCGGATATCGGCCTTGTCAATCCCTTCCCGGTTACCCGTCGTTCCCTTGGGCGCAAGGTATTGCGCGACCTCAGCGGCATTGCCGGTCTTCGCCGCGTGGCCGCCCTGCTTTTGATGGACCTCGGTTTTCTCAGCTACACGGCTTCTACCAATGCGTCCCGCATCGATCAAAAGGGTCGCACGCTCGGCAATGTGGTTGCCACCGGAGTCCGAAACTTGGGACCCGTCATGCTCACCAACGGGGTCTTATTCGGCCTTTTATGGTGGCTTGGGTTCGCCTGGCTTTACGGGCTTTGGGTGATCGCCTACCTGACCACCTACGGCCTCTTCCTGCGCGTGCGCTCCATGGCGGAACATGCCTGCACTCAAGCGAGCGACGATCAGTTCCACAATACGCGAACCACGCGCGCGAACCCATTGGCTCGCCTCACGGTCGCGCCTCATCGGGTGAATTACCATTTGGAACACCATCTGTTGATGACGGTCCCTCACTACCGCCTGCCGCGCATGCACAGGCTGCTCAAGGAACGCGGCGTTTATGAAACCAGTCCGCTTGCCGCCAATTACCGCGAGGTCCTCGCCAGAATTTCCTCCAAACCGGCCTGAAGATACATTGCCATTCGCTAAATCGCGTATCACGGCAAATGAGGCCTAGATGAAGCTTCCCGCCCGCTTTGTGGCTTTCTCGAATAATCGTCCTGCGCTTTAGAATCCCAGCCCGGTGTCGCAATGGGATTCATCCGGGTCTCAACCTCCAGGAAATGGGCCGGAATCACCGGAGCATTTGGCCCCAATCATGAAAAAAATGGTTTACTATGGATCGGAATCAGCAGGGTCATTTCCGACTGAAGACGATAAGGCGGCCGGCATGATGAATCCCGTCGAAGGGTCTTTTTTGGTTTCCGAACAAAAAGGTTCGGTTTCCTCCTTGCTGCTGCGGCCGGATGACGCTCGCTGGCTTTTGGTTCTCGGACATGGCGCGGGCGCGGGTATGCGCCATCGGCATATGGAGGCCCTGGCGCGGGGCTTGGCCGAGCGGAACATCGCCACCTTTCGTTACCAGTTTCCCTTTATGGAACGGGGCGGGGGCCGTGACTCCATGGACGTCAGCCTGGCTACCGTGCGCGCGGCCGTTGGCGCCGCGCAAGCGGCCGCCCCCGAGCTAATGCTGGCCGCGGGCGGACATTCTTTTGGCGGGCGCATGACCTCCAACGCCGCCGCCCGGAGCCCACTCCATCCGGTTCGCGGCTTGATTTTTTTTTCCTATCCGCTTCACCCGCCAGGCAAGCCCGGCATCGAGCGGGCCGCGCACCTGAATGAGGTTCGGTTTCCCATGCTCTTCTGCTCTGGCACGCGCGACAAGTTGGCGCTA
>JBGTRP010001093.1:0-2113 GCA_041940685.1 Acanthopleuribacteraceae bacterium | reverse complement strand
CAGGTGAAAGAAATTGTCGAATACGCCCACGCGATCTAAGCCCAAAACCTCACTCCAAATGCCGGCCAACCGTTTTTCCATGGGATTGCGAGGCGCTTGATAATTTCCACTGGAGGGCGAAAGCTCCGGCATGGGTAAGGCGCGCCGATCCAGTTTGCCATTGGGGGTTAAGGGAAGAGCGTCCAGAAAAACAAAGGCGGCTGGAATCATGTATTCGGGCAGGGAATCGGCCAGGAAGGTCCGCAACTAGTCCGTCCCGGGCGCTTCTCCCTCCAGGGGAACCACCCAGGCGGCCAACATGGGGCCGCTGACCTGGTTTGTGAGAATTTGGGCCGTGGCCCGCCGGATGAGGGGAGACCTTTCCAGGGCGGCCTCAATTTCGCCCAGCTCGATGCGGAACCCGCGCAACTTGACCTGGAAATCGATGCGGCCGAGGTATTCCAGCGCGCCGTCGCCGCGATAACGGGCCAGGTCGCCGGACCTGTAAAGGCGGGAGCCGGGGCTGGAGGCAAAGAGATCGGGGATGAACCGCTCCGAGGTCAACCGCGGACGCCCGAGATAGGAGTGCGCCAAACCCGCGCCACCCACGTGGATTTCGCCCGGCGCGCCGATGGGCGCCAGGTCCAATCCGAGGCCGAGGATGTAGATGTTCTGATCGGGGATCGGACGGCCGATCATGCTGGCCGCATTTGTCCCTATTGTTGCGTCGATGTGGGCGTAAGTTACGTGAACCGTGGTTTCCGTGATGCCGTACATGTTGATCAGCGCCGGAGAAGAAGCGCCATGGCGGTCGAACCAGGGTTCGAGCCGTGCGGGTTCAAGCGCCTCGCCCCCGAAAATGACAACGCGGAGGCGGAGGTGGGCGGAATGCTCGGAGACCGAATCCTCCTCGATCAGTTGGTAAAAAGCGGAGGGCGTCTGGTTGAGTACGGTAACCGCCTCTTCCGCCAATACACGGTGGAAATCCTCCACGGAGCGCGAGAGCAGGTAAGGAAGAACGACCACCTGACCGCCGTGGCCCAATCCGCCCCAGAGCTCCCACACGGAAAAGTCAAAGGCGCAGGAGTGAAACAGGGTCCATACGTCCTCCGGGTTGAAATGGAACCAATTCTCGGTGGCCAGCAGCAGACGGTCTACGTTGGCATGCGGGACCACCACGCCCTTAGGCCGACCGGTGGAGCCGGAAGTGTAAATTACATAGGCCGGGCTGTCCGGTCTGGACAGAGGAGGCTCGAAGCTCGCGGAATGGGAACGGGCGGGAATCCGGGCGTCCAAGGCGATGGTCCGAAGGGTCGCGCAATCGGGAGGCGCGGTGGCGCTGGCATCCATGAACAGCACGGAAATTCCCGCGTCCTCGATCATGAAAGCGATGCGGTCGGCAGGGTAGGAGGGGTCCAGGGGAACGTAGGCCGCACCCGCCTTGAGAATGGCCAGCAGGCCCGCGACCATGGATACCGTCCGCGCCGTTTGAATTCCCACCAATGATCCTGGCGTGACTCCCGCTTCGATCAATCGGCGGGCAAGCTGGTTGGCGCGTTCGTCCAAGGCCGCGTAGGTGACCCGCCGGGGGCGGGAGTCCGCGCTTGGCGCGGAGAGCGCGATGCCTTCCGGTCGAGCCCTTACCCAGGATTGGACACGTTGATCTATGGTCCGCTGCGCGGAAAAACTCTCTGTGCGGTTCCACTCCGAAAGCAGGAAATGGCGTTCACCCTCGCTCATGAGGCAGAATGCTCCGACGGGGGTTTCCGGGCTTTTGGCCAGTTGCCGCAGCAGGGATTGGAAATGTCGGCTCATGCGGGCCACGGTGGATGGGCTGAAGAGGTCGGTATTGTATTCAAAAAAGCCGCGGATGGGCCTGGCCTTTCCGCTTATTTGGTCCTCGGGTTCCTCGGCTTCGAGGGTGAGGGTCAGGTCGAAGAGCGCGAGGCCGCGGTCAATATTTTCCGGGCGCACCCGGATATTGGGAAGGCGGAGCGTGGCCGAGGGCGTATTCTGGAACACGAACATGACCTGGAAAAGCGGGTTGCGGCTCGCGTCCCTTTCAGGGTTTAGGGCTTCGACCAACTTCTCGAATGGGAGGTCCTGGTGGGCAAGCGCCGCAAACGCGGTTGCT
>JBGTRP010001092.1:0-2123 GCA_041940685.1 Acanthopleuribacteraceae bacterium | reverse complement strand
ACCGGGAACCCATTAGGCGAACCTCAAGCATAGGTTGCATTACCCGACGAACGAGGACAGAAGCTCGCCTCGGCCCGTGAACGCGTAAATGTTATACCGTTCGCCCCGTAACCCATCCGGCGCCTCGCCACCAGGGTATTGTTGGAAGAAACGGACGGTGACCGGGATTTGGTGCGCCCTATTATCGGTTGGTCGAATCCCAATATGATCGACCGTTATGGTCATATCGGTTACCGCGCCAAAACGGCGTTTGCATCCCTTGAAACACGCCTTTCTAACCAACCAAGCGAGGCACCTGGTTCATGAAGTGGACGACACAAAGACGACCCCACGTTGGCGCAAAAAGCTTGTGCTCTCTGGAAGCATTTGAAAAACAAGGAGATATGGAGCGGGCGATGGGACTCGAACCCACGACACCAAGCTTGGGAAGCTTGTACTCTACCAACTGAGCTACGCCCGCGAGCAAATTGGCAATGTAGCAGAGAAGCCGGGTTCGGTCAAGCAACGCCGGCCCGCGATCGCGGCGCTGGCGCCACATTTCATACCGCATGGCCTCGGGCGGATTCCGGACCTTCCAGAAGTAGAGCTTCAGACTTTGAAACGCGCCTTGTCCTGGGCCTTGGTGTAGGCGTCCTCAAAGCTGACCTTGCCGCTTTTCACCAACTCCAACAGGTTGTCGTCCATGGTCTGCATCCCCAGTTTTTTGCCGGTTTGGATATAGGAAACGAGGGCGTTCATGTCCCCCGCGCGAATGATGCCGGTCAATGGCGGGGTGTAGAGCAGAATTTCGTGAGCCGCATACCGTCGCGAGCCGTCCGTGCTGCGCAAAAGCTGTTGGGAAACCACACCTCGCAGGGTATAGGAGAGCAAGGTTCGAATCTGGCCTTGCTGGCCCGTGGGGAAGGCGTCGGTAATGCGGTCCAGGGTTTTTGCCGCGGAATTGGTATGCAGCGTGCCGAATACGAGCACCCCCATTTCCGTTGCGGTCAGGGCCAGCTCAATGGTTTCCCGGTCGCGCATCTCGCCGACCAGCACCACATCCACATCGCTCTTGATGGCGCTACGGAGACCGGCGACGAAGGAGACGGTATCCTCGCCCACCTCTCGGTGGATGATGAGGCAATTGCGGTTTTGGTGAACGAACTCGACCGGATCCTCGATGGTCACGATTTTTTTTACCAGGTTCTTATTGAAGTAGTCCACGATGGCGGCGAGCGTGGTGGATTTTCCGCTGCCGGTCGGCCCTGTGATCAACACCAGACCGGATTGCAGGTAGGCAAAGGTTTTAAAGATTTCGGGCGCCTCCAATTCCTCCAGGCTCATAATCCGGGAGGGGATCACCCGAAAAATAGCGCCATAACCGTTGAAAAACCGAAAAAAGTTGGAACGGAACCGGGCCTTGTTCTCCATGTCGTAGGCAAAGTCCAAATCCCCGGTTTTCAAGTACTGCGCCCATTGCACCTCGTTACACATTTCCTTCATCATGGAAAACAAGTAAGCCCCTTCCAGCACGGGCCGGTCCAGATCGGTCAGGGCTCCGTTCAACCGGATCCGGGGCCGCTGACCTTCTTCCAGGTGCAGGTCCGAGGCGCCCCGTTCCAGCATTTCTTCAAACAAGCCATCAATTGCGGGCATCGATCAGCTCCTGCAGTTCCTTGGGCGCGTATTGTTTGAAGGTCTTGGGTTGTGTCGCGCGATAAAATGCCTGTTCTCCGCTGATCAACCCATCCCGCATCAGTTTCTCCAAGGATTCATCCAACAGCACCATCCCTTCGTTTTTGCCGGTCAGCATAATGGTGCCCAGTTGATGGGTATTCTTTTTGCGGATCAGGTTGGAAACCGCGCCGGTGATGATCAACACCTCATAGGCGGGCACCATGCCGCTACCGTCTTTGAGAGGGACCAACTGCTGGGAAATCACGCCGCGCAGGGTCTCCGAAATCATATTGCGAATCACGTCCTGTTCCTCGGGCGGGAAGGAATCGATCAAACGGTTGATGGTGCGCGTGGCATTGGCGGTGTTCATGGTGACGAAGACGAGGTGGCCGCGCTCGGCGGCGGATACCGCGAGGCGGATATTGTCGAGATCGTGTAACTCTCCGATGACCAGGATATCGGGATCC
>JBGTRP010001091.1:0-2126 GCA_041940685.1 Acanthopleuribacteraceae bacterium | reverse complement strand
AAGACCTCGGTTCCCAGTAGACGCGCCTCGGCGAGGTGATCCCGGACGGCCTGAAGCGTTCCCCTGTCGGGGGTGGGCGCCGCAACAAGGGTACGCCCCTCCGCCTGCCAACTCTCTTCGAATCGCGGCGCATGGGGCAGGATAAAGACCGTGACCGCGCCAGGAACGGGCACACAGGGAAAGGCGGGATGATAAGAGGGCGCAACATGCGCGCGGCGCACCGCCACGCCGGGCGTGGCCACCGCCAATTGCTCGGTATCCTCGGCCGTGACCGCGCGTTTTCGCCTAACCCCCTCGGCAGCGATGCGGTCCACGGCATCGCGCGGGCTCTCGGCTTCAAATCCCCCGGTCGCGGCAACCGGGTTGCTGCCGCGCAAAGGAAAATCGGTTCCCGGAGCAAGGGGGTCATCGAGGATCGCTTCCCACCGCAGTCCGGCGCCGAGATTGCCGGCTTCGCCCCCGCCGTACTCGCCGCGCAACTCCAATTCAGGTCCGGTTTGGGAAAGACGGGGAATGCGGCCGGTAAGACCATCGCCAAAGGTCAGTTGTCCCCGTTGCCTGTCCACCTTAAAGACGCGGTCCCCATCGCGCTGGCGGCTCAGGTCCTCGGTGGGCAGCCATTCATAGGTTTGGCCATCGCGTTCCACGATCTTTAATTCCAAGCTCTTAGTGAGAGGCGGCCGCAGCTCATCGGGAAGTTGAAGCCGGCGCGCGGGCAAAGGCAACCAATCCGCGGCTTGATCATTCAATGCAGAGCCATGCAATTGAAACGAGGCCCGGTGATGGGCGGAAACCGCGTTGGGGTGCAAGCCAAGCAGGTAGGGCGGGTAGGTGTATTCGGCATCCTCGGCATACACCAAAAGGGCATAGGGAATTTCGCCAAATTGAGCAGGGCCCGGTTCCCAATCGCCAGGTGGTTGGAAGCGCACCAACCCGGATCGCCGCAAACCGCCGGTGCCGTCCTCGACCTCGAGCGGCGCGAGACCGGATGCCGTGGGATAGAACCAAGACAGGCGAGCCGGGGGTAGGATGCCCTCAACCCCATCCGCGGACCATTGCGGCGCAATGCCACCCGCGGTTTCGAGCTCGAAAAAGAGGGAACAAGGTTGCTGGGAATTTACGGGAAATAATGCGGCGCTGAACAGGGTCAGTTCCAGGGACTCGCCCGGGTTGGCAAAGAGCTCCACACCGCGCCGCGCCGCCAGGTCTCCACTCCGGTCCCGACCTCGAAGCTTAAGACCGATACGGGTGATCGGCAGGCGCAGGAATGCCTCGCGCGTGGTGAAGACTAGCGGGTCTCCCCGCCGGAACAGCCTCACCAGGCTTCCCTCGGACACCAGAAAAGCATCCGTGCGGCCGGGATCCTCGGGCCCCAGGGTGAGGACCGTGGCAGCCGCGCGCGCGGGGCGTGGGGACTCGTTCAGCAGGCGCAGAAGGGCGTGGAGATAGGGATCGTCCACCTGGTCGAGCCAATACAGGCGCTGCTCAAGCAGCCAGGCAAAAAGCTCAAGTAGGGTGACGCCGGGGTCGACCGGCGCATGCAGGGTCCAGTTCCCCGCGGAAGCCGCGGGTATGCGGTCCCGAACCGCGGTAACCAGGTCTTGCCAGTTGAGATCGTCGAGCTTGGGCACCGCGAGACTCATGCGCGCACCTCCGTACCGCCCACGTAGAACGGGAAGACCAGGTTGTCGCGGGTATTGGTGCCGCGCACGGTGTATTCTATGGAGACCAGCACACGGGTCTCGTCATCGAGATCGGTTTCCGCACGCACATCTTCCAAGGTCACGCGAGGCTCCCATTGCACGACTGCCTCCCGCACCGTGGTTTCCAGAAGCCGCAGGTAGCGCGCGCCACCAGGAGCGAAGACCAGGCGCGAGGCCTTGCTGCCAAAGCCTGGCCGCATCACCCGTTCACCCAAGGCGGTCAGGAGCAAAATCGCCAGCGATTGGGCGACATTGTCTTCCATGGCCGAGTAGCCCAGCTTTCCCGTTTCATCGGGGAGCAGGGGGAAGGACCATCCTTTGCCTAAAAATTCTTTTGCCATGGGATTCAACTCGTCTTGCTGATGGTGGAAAGTTGGGCCGGCGTCATGGGCGTGATGGGCGGAGAAGTGGGCGTGCCGGGCA
>JBGTRP010001090.1:0-2128 GCA_041940685.1 Acanthopleuribacteraceae bacterium | reverse complement strand
CTGGTGGTGGACGCGGCCCAGGGCGTGGAGGCGCAAACCCTGGCCAATGTCTACCTTGCCCTGGAAAACGACCTGCACATCCTGCCCGTGCTCAATAAAATCGACCTGCCCTCGGCCCATCCCGAGGCGATCCTCGAACAAATCGAGCAGGTCATCGGCCTGGAAACCGACAACGCCAAATTGATTTCCGCCAAGACCGGTGAGGGCGTGGACGAGGTTCTTGAATCCGTCATCACCGAGTTTCCCCCGCCCGACGGCCGATCGGATGCGCCGCTTCGGGCCCTGATCTTCGATGCTTGGTTCGATACCTACCGCGGCATGATCATCCTGGTGCGCATCGTGGACGGCAAGTTGAGCCGCAAGGACCGCATCCGCTTCATGGCCACCGGCAGCCTTTACGAGGTGGACGAGGTGGGGCTGTTCTCACCCAAGATGGTGAAAACCGAAAGCCTGGAAATGGGTCAGGTAGGGTATATGATCGCCACCATCAAGACCCTGGACGAGGCGCGCGTGGGCGATACCATCACCTGGGCCAAGGGCGGCAGCGAGGAGCCGCTGCCCGGGTTCAAGGAATCCAAACCCATGGTCTTTTCAGGGCTTTACCCCGTGGAGGCCAAAGATTACGCGCCTCTGCGGGAAGCGCTGGAAAAACTGCAAATCAACGACACATCCTTTCACTTCGAGCCGGAGACCTCCGTGGCCCTGGGTTTTGGGTTCCGTTGCGGGTTCCTCGGCCTGCTTCACATGGAAATCATTCAAGAACGGCTGGAGCGGGAGTTCGATCTCGACCTGGTAACCACGGTTCCAAGCGTGGAATACCGCATCACCACCAAGAAAGGCGATGTGATGATGATTTCCTCGCCCAGCAAGTTACCCCCGGCCGCGGATATCGAAACCTTCGAGGAACCCTATATTCTGGGAACCATCCTGACCAACAGCGAGTTTGTGGGAGCGATCCTCAAATTATGCGAGGATCGGCGCGGCATCCAAAAAAAGTTGGAGTATGTCTCCGAGAACCGCCTGCTCATCGAATACCAGTTGCCGCTCAATGAGGTGGTGCTCGACTTCTACGACAAGCTCAAATCCGCGAGCAAGGGTTACTCCTCCTTCGACTACCATGTGGAGGGTTACTGGACTTCCGATTTGGTCAAGCTCGATATCCTGGTCAATGGCGAAATTGTGGATGCGCTCTCCATCATCACCCATCGCGACAAGTCCTTTCAGCGCGGCCAAGCCTTGGCCGTCAAGATGAAAGAGCTCATTCCCAGGCAGATGTTCGACATCGCCATTCAAGCGGCTTACGGTACCCGCATCATTTGCCGCACCACGGTCAAGGCGTTGCGGAAAAACGTTCTGGCCAAGTGTTACGGCGGCGATATCACCCGCAAACGAAAGCTCCTGGAGAAGCAGAAAAAGGGCAAGAAGCGCATGAAGGCCGTGGGCAGCGTCCAAATCCCACAGGACGCCTTTCTCGCCATGCTCCAGGTAGATGACTAAGTGGCCTGCGAATCCGAACATGCGCGCTCAAGGGAGCACCCATATGGAACCCTTTCCACTCAGTGGCGTCCAACGCCGTTTCCTCAAACAACTGGCCCATCCCCTGAAACCCTTGCTGCATATCGGGAAGGAAGGGGTCTCTGAAGGGTTTTTGAACCAGCTATGCGAACAAATCGAAACCCATGAGCTTCTCAAGGCGCGCGTTCTCAATAACTGTATGGCGACGCGGGAGGAGATCCGGGCGGCCATCGAAGGACGAGGCGTGGCCGTGGTACAGCGAGTGGGGCATGTGCTGACCCTCTACAAACCCAACCAGGAAAAACGAAAAATCCCCCTGCCCCGACAGTAACCGACTCCAACCCAAGGACGGAACCGATGGCGTCAAACGAGTGGACCCATCTCAACGAAAAGGGCGAAGCCCGCATGGTCGACGTGGGCGCCAAGCCGGTTTCTCAACGCGTAGCCCGCGCGGAAGGCCGCATCCACATGCCAGAGGAGTTGGTGCGCCAATTGAAAACCCTCAAAAAAGGAAATGCCCTGGAAGTGGCGCGCTTGGCAGGGATAATGGCCGCAAAGCGCACCGCGGAGTGGATTCCGCTCTGTCATAACCTGGCGCTCGATAAAGTGGACC
>JBGTRP010001089.1:0-2139 GCA_041940685.1 Acanthopleuribacteraceae bacterium | reverse complement strand
ACCCTCCGTCCAATTTGGTTTATGCTGATTGGCATGTAAAATGGCGGATCGCCCAACTGAGATTTAAGGAACGGGAGCCTATGCGAGCAAGGCTCAAAAATGTTACCGACGCCGATTTCGAAAGCACCGTGCTGGACCACGAGGGACTGGTTTTGGTGGATTTCTGGGCTTCCTGGTGTGGCCAATGCCGCCTGTTGGCCCCAACCCTGGAGCGAATTCAGAACGAGCTCGGAACCAAGGTCAAGATCGTCAAGCTGGATATCGATGAGAACCGCAAAACCGCCGCCGAACTGGAAATTGAGGATATCCCCTCGCTCATCCTTTTTCAGCAGGGCGAAAGAGTCGATCAACTGACTGGTAATCTGCCTCACCAAACGATCGTGGAAACCATCCGCAAATTTGCATAGAATGGATGAGGCCACCCTTCCAGCCCTTGCCTACCAGGGTTGCGATTATGGAAGACTTCTTTTAAGAATCGCTTCCGCCCGGAAAGGCGTCGAGGGCGGGGCAGGGTTGGATCGTCGGCAATCAGGCTGAAAATCGGTTGGCGCTCGCCGGCCCGGGAAAGGAATACGGTTCATGAATCGAGGAGATCTGGCGCGCCACCTGGGATTGATTCTCTTTTGTCTATGCGCCAACGCCTGGAGCCAGGCGCCCGAGGGTGAAGAGGCGCCTTCTTATTGGGTCATTCGCGCCTTTTATTCCAGTGATGAGGCGTTGCGCCAGGTATCGCGCTGGGGCGAGCCCTGGGAGATCGACCGTGAAAATCGCTTTTTTCTCATGGAAGCGGACGAAAACTTGATAGTCCGCCTGCTTGAACTGGGCATGGAGGTGGAAATTGACGATCAGATGACCGCGGACCTGCACCGGCTTCTCGTACCCCTAAAAAATCAGGGATCGGGAATTCCCGGCTTTCCCTGTTACCTCAGGGTGGACGAGACCTATCAATTCGGTCAGGATCTCGCGCTTAATTATCCCAACCTCGCGGATTGGATCGATATCGGAGATAGTTGGGAAAAATCCCAAGGCATGGGAGCGGGAGACGACCTTTTCGTCCTGGTGCTTACCAACAAGCTCATCGCCGGCCCCAAACCCAAGCTATTTGCCATGAGCGCCATGCACGCCCGTGAATACGCCACGGCGGGAATCACCACGGGCTTTGCCCAATACCTCATCGACCAATACGGCGTCGATGCCGACGCTACCTGGATCCTGGACTACCATGAGGTGCATCTCTTGCTGCAAACCAACCCGGACGGACGCAAACAGGCCGAGACCGGCCTCTTCTGGCGCAAAAACACGGACAATGATTTCTGTTCCGACAGCAACAATCGCGGCATCGATCTCAACCGCAACTTCGCGGCGGCCTGGGGCGGGCAGGGCAGCAGCGACAACCCCTCGTCGCAGGTATACCGCGGCACGGCGCCGTTCTCCGAGCCCGAGTCCGCGGCCCTGCGAGCGCTGGCCGACGCGGAGCGCATCGACGCGCACATCGACTTTCACAGCTACGGCCAGCTGCTGCTGCACCCGTGGAGCTACAAGCGAGAAAAATCCCGCGACCATCGGCGCCTGCGGGGCCTGGCCGAGCGGATGGCGGCCGCCATCAAGGCCGAGCACAACGAACGCTATCGGCCGCTGGCGGGCGCGTCGCTGTACCCCGCGGCCGGCACGATGATGGACTGGACCTACCAGGCGCACCGGTCGGCGTCCTTCGTCATCGAGCTGCGCCCGCGCGGCGGCACCGGGTTCGTGCTGCCCCCGGAGCAGATCCAACCCACCTGCGACGAGGCTCTGGCCGCGGTGCTCACCCTGGGCGAGGGCCTCGGACGGACCACGGAGTCGGCGACGGACCACCCACCCGCCGTCCCGTGACCCATCCGGCACGCGGCTCGTGACCCCCTTTTGGCCTCTGCGAAGAGCTCGTGATGGGCCGACGACGCGCCGGGCCGCTGAGGCCACTCAGGGAACGTCTTACCGAGCGAATGCCCCGGAATGGATCGCTCCGGGCGGGGCGCCTTGCGATCTCTGCGCGCTTCGATGCGGTCCGGGGTTCTCGTACAGCCCCGGGGACGCTCCCCGGTCGGGCAGCGGTCCCGCTCGGGCCGATTTTCCGCAACAATATCGAGTCCAAACCATTGG
>JBGTRP010001088.1:0-2139 GCA_041940685.1 Acanthopleuribacteraceae bacterium | reverse complement strand
TCATGCGCAACAAATGCATCAACGACTCCGTGGCCGATTTTATTCTGGAGCAGCAGTTTCGCACCGAGCGGATCATCGGCGAACTGGAGATTCTCACTTACAAGTTCGAGGCCAATCAGGGGCTGAAGACCATGCTATTCGTTTCACCGGGGTTCGCTCTCAACAGCATGTCTTCGGCCAAGGATCTCGCAAGAGCCTACAAACAAGGCGAGGATCCCACGGGCCCGGGCGAGGGTTTTATCGACATCGGCGGGTTTACCTTGCAGCGGGCTGATTTTCAGCGTGTGATCCATGCCTGCATCAAAAACCGCGTCATTTTCCACACCTTCGATATCTTCAACTCCGATGAGGCGTTGCGGCGCTCCACCAGCGCGGCATTCAGCAGCGCCTCCACCAATGTGACGCGCGCCTACCGCAACTACGCCTTCGAGGTGGCCGACGGTTTGCGCGAGTTGGCGGAGGAGTCGGGCGGCGACTTTTTCCAGGGCGGCGGTCTGACCAAGGCCATGCATCGAACCCTGGATAAAAACCAGTTTTTTTACGTCATCGGATACAACAGCCCCAAGGAAGGTAAGCCCGGCAAGTTTCGTAAAATTAAGATCAAGGTCAATCGCAAGAAGGTGAAACTGCGCTATCGGCAGGGCTATTTCGGCAGTTAAACCAGTGATTTAGCCCACATTACAACGATTTGGTATTTCTCTGGTTTTTAAAAATCGCTGTTTTTTCATAAATCACAAAAACATATGCTTGTGGTTCCGTAAGCAATAACAGCCAACTCGCACGGGATGTTGCTTTGGCGGCGATCGATTTCTCACCTTGCCCTTGTCACGCTCCCCGGAAAACATCGTGATGAGAGATTTTAAGGCATCGCCATTGTCTGCAGACCGGCCCCTCGGCAATCAGCTCCAAGGATTGGTCGTGAATTTCTTCTGAGGTCATCGTCCGCGGCGCCGTCTGATTTTCAGCCGTCGCCAATTTCGGGTTTATGCTCCCACGGGTTCCCTAAAGAGGGAATGCTCCAGAACCGTCCCCACGTTCTCCGCGAAGATATAGGTCATCTCCTCGCGCACCGAATCGGGGATGTCCTCGAGGTCGTTTTCGTTGCGGGCCGGCATGATCACGGTTTTCAGCCCGGCGCGATGGGCGGCGAGCACCTTGTCCTTGATGCCGCCCACGGGCAGCACATTGCCGCGCAGGGTGATTTCACCGGTCATGCCCACGTCCTTGCGCACGGATTGGCCGGTGAGCAGCGAGGTGAGCGCGGTGACCAGGGTGACCCCGGCCGAGGGCCCGTCCTTGGGAATGGCGCCCGCCGGGATGTGAACGTGGATATCGTTTTTCTCGTAAAACTCGGGGTCGATGCCCAACCGGTCGGCCTGAGCGCGCACATAGCTAACCGCGGCCTCTACCGATTCTTTCATTACATCGCCGAGTTGGCCGGTTACCTTGAGGCCCTTTTTACCGGGCATTTTGGTGGCTTCCACGAAGAGGATGTCGCCGCCTACCGCCGTGACGGCGAGCCCGGTGGCCACACCGGGGATTTCCAACCGTTCCGCCACGTCGTAAGCGAAGGGCGGTTTGCCGAGCAGTTCCTTGAGATCATCCGTGGCTACCCCAATGGTTTTTGCTTCATCGGCCGCAATTTTGATGGCGATCTTGCGGCAGAGCGCTCCTATTTGGCGTTCCAGGCCCCGCACCCCGGCCTCTCGCGTATATTCCCGCATTACCTTGTACATGGCTTCGTCCGGGACGGTAATCTCCTCGGGCCGCAGGCCATTTTCGCGAATTTGGCGGGGCAGCAGGTACTTTTGGGCAATGTTGAGCTTTTCGTCATCGGTATAGCCGGAGAGGGTGAGGATTTCCAAACGGTCGCGAAGCGGGGCGGGGATGGTATCCAGCATGTTGGCGGTGGCGATGAACATGACCTGGCTCAAATCGAAGGGGACATCCAGGTAATGGTCGCGGAATTCGCGGTTCTGCTCGGGGTCGAGCACCTCCAACAGCGCGGAAGAGGGATCGCCGCGCCAGTCGCTGCCTACCTTATCCACCTCATCCAGCATGATGACGGGGTTTTTGGTGCCCACACGGCGTAGCGCCTGGATGAACCTGCCGGGCAGCGCGCCGAGCGTGGCGGCGATG
>JBGTRP010001087.1:0-2142 GCA_041940685.1 Acanthopleuribacteraceae bacterium | reverse complement strand
ATTATAGTGATAATTCTTACAAAGTAACAAATTACAAAGTACAAATAACCCTAGTAGTCTTTGGATAAAACAACAATGTTTATCTTATTGGTTAACATGTAAAAACTGAACTTTGACCCATAGAGTCCATAAAATCGTGCCACCATTCCAGTTTGATGAAGTGAAGTTTCTTTTAAGAAATATTAAAGATTAAAAAATTGACCTGAGTTTCCCCTTTTTCCTAAAAAGGAAGGGGCGGCGATGGGATTTCCGAGGCTTTAATAACTTGATTTTTTCAATTGGATTCTGGCGAAGAGGGGGCAACTCGGGCGGGTTCCGTTTCCAGTCGTTGAGGCCTTCGCAAACATCCATTGGGGCCCACGAAGAAACGAAGGAGAAAACATGATCGAAAAAAGACAAGGTTCGAAGGTACAGAACCCCATTTTTGCCGAGGACGAAATGTCGTTGAGGACCGTCAACCATGCCTGGACGGCGGAAGAGCTGGTGGCCAAGAAGGGGGTTTTCTTTTTGAAGGATATCGTCGGAATCCTCGATCTAGATCCGGTCAAGGTGAAAAAACACGCCAGGGAAATCAACGGGCGCCATCGATCCGCCTGGGAGGTGATGGGCGCCCGCAAGATTTGGAATCACTGGATCGTGCGGATGGTGGTTTTCGGCCCTTATTACCAGGAGCACCTCATTCCGCGAGTAAAGCCGGTAAGTAAGGATTGGGACGGCAACTCGCTTTTAGAGCAGAAAGGTCTCTTTTACCTGACGGAAGTGTGCAAGCTCTTGCCCTTCTCTACCCATCAAATCCGTTACCAGGCCAAGAAGACGCCGAGCTCACGCGAGCGCATCGGCGTGTGGAAGGACAAGGAATTGAACAGTTTCGTGGTGGACATGGAGCGATTCGCGCCCTGGGTGACAGGGCTTTGGCAGGAAATCAACCACCCCCAAGTGCAAAAGGAGGAGTCCAAGCGGTCGAACGGCAAAGGCAAGCCATCATGACCGAGGCTAAGGCCATGGGCCGTCCGAGAAAGTACGAGGCGATCCTGAAGGTGCTTGAGGATGGGAAGCTGTATTCCCCCGCGGGTGTGGCGCGTTTCGCCGAGGAGAATGGGTTGCTGGAAGGCGCCAATGAGAAGGCGCGGACTCAGTCGCGGCAAAGAGTGCGGATCAGCATGGGGCGTTGGGCAAACCGCAACGAGTTCCCCGACGAGGGCGACGGTCTCCTGACCATTCCTGGCCAGGCCCCCACCCCGGGCTGGTTCGGCTGGCGCTGGAAGGGATCCTTGGATTGAACGTCGTCAGGTTTTGATCCCCCGACCTCCTAGTGGAAAAGTTATTTGAGGAGAGAAGGGAGCCAACCTGAAGGGGGCTGGATGCCCAACAGTTCCGCCACGGTCGCGGCCACGTTGCCCAGGCCCGCTTCCGAGTTCTGAATGAGATCAGCGGGTACGCGCGCGCCGGGGTCGTAGAGCAGGAAGGGAACCGGGCTGAGCGAATGGGAGGTTTTTGGCTTTTCCTTGCCGTCTTCGCCGATGATGGGCAGGCCCTGTTTGTCGAACTGGAACATTTCCTCGCACATGCCGTGATCCGCGGTGATGATCGCCAACCCGCCTGCCTTGGTAACCGCCCTCATCAGGCGCTTGAGCTGGAGGTCGATGCAGCTCATGGCCAGGATCGAGGCTTCCAGGTTGCCGGTATGGCCCACCATATCGCCGTTGGCGTAGTTGACCCGCAGAAAACGGAACTTCCCGCTTTCCACCGCCTCGATCAGGGCGTCGGTGATCTCCGCGGCCTTCATCCACGGCCTTTGGTCGAAAGGCTGGAGGTCCGAGCGGATCTCCGTAAACACCTCGGTGCCCGGGTCGAGCCTACCGGAACGGTTGCCGTTCCAGAAATAGGTGACATGGCCGAATTTTTGCGTTTCCGAGATCGCGAATTGGGGCAGCTTGTGTTCCACCAACAGCTCGGTCAGGGTATTGGAGATGTTGGGCGGACCGACCAAATAGTTTTTGGGGACCAGCAGGTCGCCGTCGTACTGCATCATGCCCGCGTAATACACATCCGGCTTGGGGCGCCTGTCGAAATGATCGAAGCTTTCCCCCTCTTCGAAGGCTTGGGAAATTTCCACGGCGCGGTCGCCGCGGAAGTTGAAAA
>JBGTRP010001086.1:0-2142 GCA_041940685.1 Acanthopleuribacteraceae bacterium | reverse complement strand
AGGGTCGATGAGCTGGTACAGGGGCAGGCCCTGTGCACCGGGCGCGAGGGCGAGGAGGCGGTGCAAGAACGTGGTGCCGGAGCGCGGCAGGCCGCAGATCACCAGCGGCGGCGAGAGCGGCATCTGCAACAACCCGTGATGGGCGATCTCGATGCTCTCCACGGCCACGGCATTCTGCATGGCGTTGAGTTGGGGGCCGGACCATTTGGCGGCGATTCCGCCAAAGAACATCCAGGAAATGGCGGGAATCCCTGCCGGGGTCAGCAAGGTAATGGTGCCCTCCCGGCGGGCGCCCAGGGATTGGGAGAGGCCGGCCGCGTACCAGTAATAAAGACCGAGGTCGCGGACGAGCCCGCGTTTCAACACGATTCGGCTCCAGGAATGACGCACGGGCAACTGGTGAACATAGTCA
Organism: Acanthopleuribacteraceae bacterium; assembly: GCA_041940685.1. Lineage (GTDB taxonomy): Bacteria > Acidobacteriota > Holophagae > Acanthopleuribacterales > Acanthopleuribacteraceae > JBGTRP01. The sequence continues at coordinate 1,730 of JBGTRP010001086.1, read as the reverse complement.
TTGAGCCCGCCCTCCGCATAGCCGGTCACCTCGAGCGTTGCGCCCAGCCCGCTGGCTTCCTGGAACGCGCCCAGAATCATGACGGGCACCTGCAATGCCTGGGTGGCCGGCAGGTTAACCGCGGGCAGGAGCGCGACGTGGAACTTGTAACCGGGAATAGGATTCTCGATCATGATTCAAAAACCTCCAGCGAACCCTCGCGCGCGAGGGCGATCCGCAGGGTGATGAATTCCATAGGAGCGGCGGGCGCCACCTGAACCAGGCAGAAAACACGACCCAGCTCCCGTTCTTCCGGAGGATTGGTTTGCGCGTCGCACTGGACGCGAAAGGCCTGTTCCGGGCTATCGCCCTTCAGGGCGCCGGCCCGCCAGGCGGCCAGCAGCACGCTGGTCGCCGCGGTGCTGAGCGCGAGCCAAAGCTGGGGATCGTTGTTCTCGAAAACCAGGGTTTCGCCCGTGCCGCGCAAGGCGCGGACCAGCCGGTGAATCAAGCGGCGATGCGCCACGAAACGGCCCTCGTCGAGATCGACGGTCCGCCCGCCCCAAACGAGAATCCCGCGTCCATGGGAGCAGCGCAGCAGGTTGAGGCCCGCCGCGTTGAGCAGACCATGCTCGACGTCCGGGTAATGGGTCTCTACATCGACGGTGTTTTCCAGGGTCGCATTGGCCGGCGTGTGGTGCGCGCCAAGCGTTCGGTCGAGCCGGCTGATCAACCCGGCCACATGGCCGCCCGGCGCCAATATGCGCAAGGGCTCGGTAACCCCGCCCAAGGGATCGGGCGCGCGCAGAAAGGGGTGGTAGACCGCCACGGCGCGATGGTGCCTGACATCCTCGAGAACCCGGCCGCGCAGATCTTTCAACCAGGCCGTCAATTGGGCCACCCCGTTTTGTCCCGGCGGCACATCGAGCAACAGCAGGCGGTCGTGGGTATCCTCGCAGCCGCGCGCGGCGCGGCCGATGACCGCGCTCGGATCGGGAAGGTCCGCGTACAGATCGGGCAGGTTGACCATGGCCACCTCGTTAACCTGATCCAGCGCGACCACCGCATCCCGATACGCGTTCACGCCGGCCGCATCTTCCGCGCCCCCGCTGAGCGCGATCTCCCAACTCAGCCGGGACGGTCCCATGGGTTTTCCCTGCGGATTGGGGACCGGTGGCGCCAAGGGATCCGGCTCGATCCGAATGAGTCGCGAGGCGCGGTTGACGAGCCGCTCGAACCGCTCGGGATCCGCGGGGACCAGGCCCTCGAACCGCTCGACCGGCTCACCGGGAGCATAAACCGCGATGCTGACCTCGGGCGAATCCTCGCTACCGCGCAACCTGTAAATGAACACCACGCGCGTATCCCGCGCCCAAGCTCCTGGATCCGCGGCTTTCACGAGCCAAGCCGTGTGCCGGAACAAGCCGCCATGGGGAAAATCGGGCTCCACCCCGGCGCCGATGGACCAACGCCCGGACGCGGTCGTCGCATTGGGACCCAAAAGCCGGATCACATGCGCGACCAGACCGCCATTGGCGAAATAACCACGTAGCGCGTAACTGGTCGCCGAGGCCTTGTCCAAGCCTCCGAAAAGAGCCTGGTAGGCCCGCCAGCCCTCCACCCGAATCGGGACGCCGGGCCTGCCGCGCCGGGTGCGGCCGGCAAAACCCGCCACATCGGAGCGCAAGGGGGTCGGCGCCGCGGCGGGCGGCGCAACCTCAAAGCGAAGACCCGGGGCGCGGGCGGCCGTC
>JBGTRP010001085.1:0-2144 GCA_041940685.1 Acanthopleuribacteraceae bacterium | reverse complement strand
TATCCTCGTTTCCAGCCAAATGCTGAAACATCCGGGTGTGTTGTGCTAATTGAACCCGATTTTGATCGCCTATGCAAGTGGCAATAGCGCCAAGGCAGCATCCGCCGGGGCGGGAAATGCGAATCTGCTCGGCAAAGGTTCCCCATGTGGCGCAACTCAATTATAAAGAAACCGGCTAAAAGCTCACCGCGCAAATATCCCGGACAAAGCATGGACAAAATAATCAGCGGGTGAGAACCCCCGCGCACGGTTCAGATCGATGGCCGGACTCCATGTCCGTACCCCCCACTGCTTTGGTCAATTCGCAAGTCCTAGAAGGAACTCATCGCCTCCGACACCATGGAGAAAATCCTATGGCTACCGGAACATGACCACCCATTACAGGCCAAGCGCCACAACAGAGTGCTAGAATGGCCGGATTGCTGCCGTGGATGGGAGTTTCATGACGGTTCATTTGCATGTGGAAAGCTATGGCGAGGGCGACCGAGAGATTGTGGTTTGTAACGGTTTGAGCCAGACCACGGCCAACTGGCGCGGTTTTGCGCGACAGAACCCCGAACTCCGCTGGACCCTGTTCGATGCGCGTGGACATGGAAAATCTGAAACCGGCTCGGAGCCTCTCGGCCTGGACCTTCACGTGGCTGACCTGCTGCGTGTGCTGGAGGAAAACAAGGCGCGGCGCCCGTTGGTCATGGGTTTTTCCCACGGCGCGAGGGTCGCTTTGCGCGCGGCCGCCACCCATGGCGAAGAGTTCGCCGGGTTGGTCCTCGTCAGTTGTGGTTCGGAAATGACCACCCGGCGCAGGGCGCATGTCCAATCCTGGAAAAACTGCCTTGAGTTGGGCGGGGTGCGGGCCATGGCCTGGGCCTCGCTACCCAATATCGTGGGCGGGAAAATCCTGGAAAAGTTTCCCGACTTGGAATTCCTGGTCAAGGGCACGGAAAGCCGCAATCGGGCCGAAGGCCTGCTCGCCGTATTCGAGGGCATGTCGGCCTATCCCCCGCCCCGTGAGGACGCGCTCCGGGTAAGGCTGCCGACCCTGGTGATGCGCGGCGGCGAGGATCCGCTGGTGGAACCCCGCGACGTGGAGAACCTGTGCCGCTGGATCGCCCACGCGCGGGCGAAGACCTTTGAGGATTGCGGCCAGTTTCTTGGAGGCGATTCGTGAATTCTTCGACTCGATTCGGGCCAGCGCATCCTCATAGTTAAAAATGGCGGCCAATAGGACTTCAGATGGTATTTCCGCCATTCACGCTGGCATAGTCCCGTCGCGGCCTCCTGAAGCTCCCGGAGCTTCCTGGCATTCACCGCTTGGGTTTGAGTGCTTCCATGGGAACCATCGCCTTCCAATGGGCCCAAGGCGCCGCTGGAAATTTATTGTGGATTTTTCCCGCTCGAGGCGTACTGGGGATCATGGTTCGGGTAAAGAGCATGCCGTCGAGAACCTGGGTCCAATCCGCGCCGAATCGTCCATAGCCCATCGGGCGGCTCACCATGGTTTGGCTCAGCCAACCGCTGCCCGCGGCGCCTGCGCGGAAATCGAGGAAGCTGGTGTCGAATCCGGCCCCGTTGAGAAGCGCCTCGAGATCCTTTCCATCAGGTAGATCGAGTTCAAAGGAATTGCCGAACACATTACCGGCCGTACCCTGGTAGGCGGTAAACCCCATGGCGTAGGATTCCGTACCCAGCGCGTCCCAAACAACATCGCCCATCGTCACAAGTTCTCTGTCATAAAATGGGGCGCCCGTGTAGATATTGAGAATTCGCGTGGGAAGATTGCGGGCGATATGAAAGGTGGCCGCCCAAACAATGATCTTCCTTCCGGGGAAAAAGCTATTTGCCTGCCAGACCAGGTTGCGCCCCATTTGAATATCGCGCAAATTGCGCAACACCGTGGGATTGTTCAGAAAATTGTCGAAATCCATTTGCCAACTTCTGCGGACATGAACCTCGAAGCTCTCCAACATTTGTGCCCAAAACAGGTCTTCGCGGTCGGGTTCCGCACCGGCATTCCCATTCACTATTCCCTGCAATACCCCTAAAAAAGAGAAAAAGAATTCCTGCTGATCCACGGGCGGGGGGCCATCGATAAAAAATCGGTTTTGGGTCACGGAGAGGACCATGGCCTGGAAAGGCTCCCATCC
>JBGTRP010001084.1:0-2147 GCA_041940685.1 Acanthopleuribacteraceae bacterium | reverse complement strand
CACGCTGTCCGGCTCGCCGTAAAAGCGGGTTTCCAGACGGGTCAGGTCGTTGCCCATCGGGTAACGGCCGAAGTTGGAGTCCGACAGGGTGATCGTGGCGATCGGGCGGTTGTCGCCCTCGAACTCGTCTTCCATCATGTAGGTCCGGTCGACGGCGAAGAGGATCTCCGCCAGAACGCCGGCGAAACAGGAGCCGTGCTCGACGAAGGCCGCCATGGAGCGGGAACGCCAATTTACGAGCAACGTGGCCCACGAGCTCCGGACGCCCATAGCGGAATTGCGCAGTCTCTCCGAGGTAAGCGCCAGACTACTCGACAACCCGGCCGCCATTGCGCGCTTCTTCGGCGATGTGAGGGAGATCGCGGTAGAAATGGAACAGATGGTGGTCAACCTCCTCTCCCTCTCGCGTTGCGATAGCGGCACCCAGGTGGTATCCGCGGAAAAATTCAATCTGGTCGGAGTGATGCGCAAAGCGTGGAAACGCGCGGCCAAGGAGGCGCGGTCGCGGAGTCTCACCGCCACGTTGGACGTTCCCGAGGCGCTGTGGCTGAAAAGCGATCCGATCATGGTTGAGCAAATCCTGCAAAACCTCATCAATAACGCCGTGGCGCACGCGCTACCGGGCGGCTGTGTCAGCATGCGCATCGAGGCAGAGCCATCCTCGACCCGCATCCAGATCCGAAACCCCACGCGGGACCTAATTCGGGAAGACCTGCAACATATCTTCGATCGTTTCTGGCAGAAGGACGCCGCCCGCACCGGAGGCAAGCACGCGGGCCTGGGCCTCAGCCTGGTGGCTTCCTTTTCCAAACTATTGGGCTTCTCGTTACAGGCGGACTTGGATGAGAGCCGCCATTTTGCCGTCACCCTTTCGATTCCACAAAAAGCCATCGCCGCCAAGGCCTCCCGACTCGTATCCTGAAGGGGCCGCCCATCATGAATGCGCTTCTCGGAATTAGGAGACGGACTGGCGCCGCGTTCAGATCGCACACTCCCTCGATTACAATTTGACAAGAACCCCGAGCGTGGAGATGATGGGTGCAAATGGATGCACCCATGGAGATGCAGGGAGCGCCCCCGTTGATCGAAAGCCTTGGATTCGATTTCGAGGCTCGGACGCCATAGGGATCAGCCCTCTGTTTAGACGTTGATTCGATCATTGTCCCGCCACATCTGAATGGCCGAAACCCAAAAAGGCAAAACCCTCACGGTGAAACAACTGGAACATATCCCCGAAACCATAGGGCCCTACCGCATCATCAAGTACTTGGGAGAGGGTGGAATCGGGTTGGTTTATCTCGCCGAACAACGGGAGCCGGTCCGGCGCAAGGTGGCCGTCAAAATCCTGCGCGACTCCGATAGCTCATCGGAGTCGGGTTGGCGGTTCCACAAGGAGCGGGGAACCCTGGCCCGCATGAACCACCACTACATCGCCCAGGTTTTTGACGCGGGAAACCTGGCCGATGGCCGCCCCTACATGGTGTTAGAGTTCGTACCCGGCGCGCCGATCACGCAATTCTGCGATGAAAACCGGTTGTCTCCGCGGGCACGCATTGAATGTTTCATCAAGGTATGCCAGGGCATTCAACACGCCCATCAAAAGGGCATCATCCACCGCGACCTGAAGCCCAACAACATTTTCGTTTCCTACCAGGATGGCGAACCGATCCCCAAAATCATCGATTTCGGAATCGCCAAAGCCCTCGAATCTCTTTCCATTTCACTCTCTATCTCTGCCGAGACGCGAGCCGGCGTCAAACCGGGTACGCCTTATTACATGAGCCCCGAACAGATTACCGGCAGTAGCGGAGATCTGGATACCCGAACCGACATCTACGCACTGGGTGTCCTGCTATTTCAACTGTTGTCCGGACGGTTACCCTTCGACGAAAATACCGATATTCTGAGCTATATGCGGACCGCCACCTCCCGGACGCCTCCCCTTCCAAGCGAAAAGTTGGCCGTTCTGACCAATGGATTGGCTCCCATTGCGCATGCCAGGAGCACACGGCCCCGCTCGCTGATTTTTGCCCTAAAGGGTGACCTGGACTGGATTGTCATGAAAGCGATCGAGAAGGATCGCCGCCGCCGCTACCAGAGCTCCGAGGAGCTCGCGGACGACCTGCGGCGTTACCTCGAAGGCGAGC
>JBGTRP010001083.1:0-2147 GCA_041940685.1 Acanthopleuribacteraceae bacterium | reverse complement strand
GCGTGGTGTAGCGGAAAAGCAGGATGTTGTAGGCCGTGAGAAGGGTCATAAAAAGGGTGGTCTGTTGCCGGGCGCTCAGCGCGCGCAGCCGCTCCGCCAAGGCCGCTGAAATTTCAATGGGCGCCCCAGCTCCCCGGAACCTTTGCCTGGCGGGTCTGGGATGGTCGGTGTAAAGATCCAAAACCGGGAGCCCGCCGCCGAGGCGCTCGCGCCACCAAGCCAAATGGCCTTCCATTTCCCCCGTTTCCGACCAGCCCCGTTGCCAGGCCGCGTAATCCAAATAGCGAATGGGTAGGGGCGGTAAATAGGGTTTTTCTTCCAAGAGGGCGGCCCGATAGAGCTGGTTCAGCTCCCGTTTGAAGACCTGAAAGGACCAACCGTCTGAAATGATATGATGCTCGGTCATCAGGAGCAGATGTTGCACCGGGCCCAGGCGGAATAGGCGGAAACGCCATAGAGGCGAGCGGTCGAGCGCGAAGGGCTCCCGCGCCTCGGCTAAGGCGCGCGACCGGCTCTCGGTTTTCCTGTCCACCTCCGAAAGCGCGCTCAGGTCCACCACCACGAGTCGCCAGGGTCTGGCCTGGTGGATGATTTGGGTGGGTTCGCCGTTCTCCTCGGAAAAGGAGGTGCGCAGCGATTCGTGACGTTCGATTAATTGGTTGACGCCCATCTCAAGCGCCCCTGGGCTCAGGGGCCCGCGAAGGTCAAAGATGGAGGGGATGTTATAGGCGGGCGTGCCGGGGCTGGAGCGCTCGATGAACCACAGGCGCTGTTGTGGAAAAGAAAGGCCGCGAAAACCCTCGCGCGCCGGCGGTATTCGCCCGCCGGTTTCTTCGGCGCCCGACTGGCTGGGTTGCAGGGCCGGAAGCGCGGCCAGCTCGGCAATGGTTGGCCGTTCGAAAAGGACGCGGATGGGAATGGGCGAACCCACCAACTCGCGAACGCGGGACATCACCCTTGTGGCCAGGAGGGAATGACCGCCCAGCTTGAAAAAGTTGTCGTGAATCCCCACGCGATCCACGGGCAGCACCCCGGACCAGATGCGCACCAGCTCCGTCTCCATGGCCGAACGGGGCTCGGCGAAATCTCGGTTCCCTCCATCTTGACGCCAAGCGGGGGCGGGTAAAGCCGCGCGATCCACCTTGCCGCCCGGGGTCGTCGGAAAGCGGGGCAGCACCACGAATGCCGCCGGAATCATGAATTCCGGCAGATGGGGCTGCAAATAGGCGCGTAGAGTTTCCCCGTCCAGCTCCTCCGCGGAGGAGGACTGAATGTACCCGATTAGCTGGCGGTCCTCTTCTGAATCCGAGCCATCTTCGCGGACCACAACCAGGCTACCCTCCACGAGCGGATGGTTTTCAAGTCTCGCCTCGATTTCGCCCAATTCGATGCGGAAGCCGCGAAGTTTGACCTGAAAATCGAGACGGCCCTGGTACTCCAGCAACCCATCCGGCCAGTAGCGGCACCGGTCCCCGGTTTTGTAAAGGCGTTGTCCGGGCGAGTCCGCAAAGGGATGAGGTGGAATGCGTTCCGCGGTGAGATCGGGCCTATTCAGGTAGCCGCGCGCCAGGTTGGGGCCGCCGATGTGAAGCTCGCCACCGGCGCCGATGGGCACTGGCCGCATCCGGCGGTCCAGAACGTAAAGGGCCGTGTGGTCGATGGGCGTTCCGATGGAAATGCGTTTGGCCCCTTGCCGCGCCTCCCAGGCGCTGGTTTGGATACAAGCTTCCGTGGGGCCGTAGAGGTTGACCAGTTTGGCGCGGGTGTGCCGGTAGACCCGTTCACAAAGGTCGGCGGTAAGGGCTTCTCCTCCGCAGAACAACAGTCTGAGCGGGTTGTCCTTCCGGAAGCGGGGCTCTTCCAGCAAAACGCGCAACAGAGACGGCACCACCTGTAGAACCGTGACCGCGCGGTCAAAGATCAGTTCCGCCAAGTAGCCGGGATCGCGATGGCCTCCTGGCCGCGCCAGAACCACACGGCCGCCACTGAGTAGCGGCGCGTAGAATTCCCAGACCGAGGCATCGAATCCAAACGGCGTTTTTTGCAGCATGCGGTCCGAGGGGGACATGGGGAAGGCGCGCTGGACCCAACCCATATGGTTGCTCAAGGCACGGTGGGGAATGGCTACGCCCTTGGGCCTGCCCGTG
>JBGTRP010001082.1:0-2152 GCA_041940685.1 Acanthopleuribacteraceae bacterium | reverse complement strand
GCACGGAGAAGCCGTTGTGAATCGCTTCCGGACGGGGGTTCGATTCCCCCCGCCTCCATTCTCCTCTGCCTTCGCCTATGCCCAAGCCTCTGCCTCCCGCGACCTCAGCTCAGCCCCGCGGCGAGCAGGTCCCAGAGCGCCTCCGGGGAGTCGACGCCCCCGGGGAAGCGGCAGGCCATGCCGACCACGGCAATGCCCTCCAACCCACGATCCTTGTGTTCCTCACTCATGGTCTCTCCTTATCTGGCTCGTCTCGATTTTCTTTGCGCCCGGGAGGCCCGCTTCCGCTTGGCCAGGCGTTCGGCTTCCTTGCTCGCCTCGGGTCTGGGTTCGGTGGCGCCCCCCTCCTTTTTCGAAGGCTCCAGGTAATCGGCTAGCGTCGCGATCGTGGGAAACTCGAAAAGTTTGACCAGGGGCACCTCGCGGCTCAACGCCTCCTGAAGTTTGCCGTGAACATTGACGATTGCCAGTGAATGGCCGCCCAAATCGAAAAAATTGTCGCGGGTGGCCACGGTATTGAGGCCCAACACTTCTCGCCATATCCCGATCAAGACGCGCTCGATCCCGCGCACCGGAACCTTCACGCTTTCCACGGTCTCCCGGTTGGGATCGGACTCGGGTTCGGGCATGGCGAAAAGCGCGTCGCGGTCCAACTTGCCGTTGGGCGTCATGGGCAGCGCGTCCATAATGAAAAAGAATGAGGGCGTCATATGACGCGGCAGGCGGGTTTCCAAATATTCGCGCAACTCGGTTGGGGTTGGCGCCGACTCCTTTGGATTCGCCTCGGAGAGTCGCGGCACCACATGGGCGCAGAGGACCCGATGTCCGACAGAGGGTTCGCGCACCAGGACCACGGCCTGGCGCAGGCAGGGATGTTCGGTCAGCACCGTCTCGATTTCGCCCAGCTCGATGCGGAACCCGCGAATCTTGACCTGATGATCGCGCCGGCCCACGAAACCGATGCTTCCATCGGGCAGAAAGCGCGCCAGATCGCCCGTGGCATAGAGCCGTCCACCGGGATCTCGGTTTCCTGAAAAAGGGTGGGGGATGAAGCGTTGCGCGGTAAGCGCGGGCCGTTCCCAGTAACCCTGAGCCAGACCCTCTCCACCGAGCAATAGCTCTCCGGCAATCCCAACCGGAACCGGATTCAGGGCCCGATCCGCCAAAAATGCGGCCGTGTGCGCCAGGGGCCGGCCGATGGGGACCGAGGCATTCTTGGCGACGGGCGACGCGAGGGCATGGATCACGGCAAAGGTGGTGGTTTCCGTGGGTCCGTACCCGTTGACCAGATTCGCGGGATGGCGGGCCTCCATGACCGGATTGATGGCGCCGGGATCGGCGGCTTCGCCACCGAAGATCACGTACCGCAATTGATGAAGCGCATCCGGCATGCGGCGCGCCAAGTGGTTGAAATAGGCCGTGGTCACAAACAAATGATCGATTTTGAAGGCGCGCAAGGCGCGGGCGAACCGCCCCACATCGAGCAGGGTCCGCTTGGGAGTAAGCCAGAGTCGGCAGCCATGCAACAATGCGGTCCACAATTCATAGGTCAGGGCGTCGAAACAGGGATTGGAGGTTTGCGCGAAAGCGTGGCGGCCCGCGCCATCCGACAGTCGGGGCTCATGGGCCAGGCGCAGAATATTGCGATGGGGAATGGTGACGCCCTTGGGCCGTCCGGTGGAACCGGAGGTGTACATGATGTATGCCGGTTGTAATGGATGACCTTGGCGATGGATGTTCTCCCTTGACCGCCCGTCGATGCTTGACGCCTCGTCCTCCCAATAGACCCATTGATCAGCGGCGGGCGCGTCTTCTTTCGCGGATAGGGTTTTTCTGCTGGTCAGCACCAGCCGTGCGCCGCAGTCCGCGATCATGAATGCGAGCCGCTCCTCGGGATAACCCGGGTCCAGCGGAACGTAAGCGCCGCCAGCCTTGAGAATGGCGAGCAGCCCAATGATCAGGTCGAAGGAAGCCTCCATGAGAATGCCCACGGGATCGCCGGGCCGCACGCCTTTTTCCATGAAGTGGCGGGCAAGGCGGTTGGCGCGCCGGTTCAACTCCAGGTAACTCAGGAAACCGCGCTCGCGCATCAAGGCGGTCGCGTGCGGCGCGATTTCCACCTGGCGCTCGAAGGCCTGGTGCAGGCAAACCA
>JBGTRP010001081.1:0-2166 GCA_041940685.1 Acanthopleuribacteraceae bacterium | reverse complement strand
AGGTGAATTTCCAAAGCCTGGTTCACGATTTCTACTTCAATTCGGCCATCATCCCCAGTTCGAACATCAACTATATCGGCAGTTATGAAACGCCCGATTTTGATTGGGGCGAATCCAGAAACCGCGGTCACCTCTACGCGCTGAAGACCTTTGACCATGGCAATCCGCCCACGAACGTGGCGGTTGGCGACGGAAATTCCCCGGAGCTGAACCCCACATCGCAACCCGCGGAGCCGTTTCAGTGGGATGTGGGCGTCACCATGAAAACCAATCTAGACGCCAACACGGACCGCACCATCTACACCTATATCCCCAACAATCCCAACAGCACCCTGTCGGAAGCCCTGACCCTGAAGACGCTCTCCAAGAACGATTACGACGCCGACATCGTGGCCGCTCTTGAATTGAGCGACGCCATCGACGGCAGCGTGTGGACCGACAATTACCACGACCCCGACGCGGCGGAGCGCGATCCCAATTCCGCGAGCCTATGGCTGGCCAACTGGATTCACGGCTTTTCCAATCCGCTCGTGGCGGATGGCGCGGTGGTCGACCGTGGGCCCGCGCGAGAGTGGGTGTTGGGAGGCATCAACCGCGCCTCGCCCCTGGTGTTGCGCGCCCCGGGCATCCCCAACTGGTTGCTGGGGACCGATGTGCCCATCGCCACCAAACGGGAGTACCTCCTTTTTGCCGACGATCCCTCCCAGCGCGATATGCAGACCCGCATCCTGATCGGAACCGATTCCGGCCTGGTTCACTGCATCAACGCCGGTCAATGGGTGGGTAAGGCCGCGACCGGGCCGCCGCCGGATGAGGAAGAGTACGAATACGCCGATGGCTATTACAGCGAATTCGGCGATGGTTCGGAAGTTTGGGCCATGCTGCCCGGGCATCTGTTGGACGACATCAAGTACAACTACACGGGTGCGGACCCGATTACCGCGAACGTGGACGCCACCGCGGTTTCCACCATCATCAAAACCAGTACGGACTGGATTCGAATCGCCGTATTCAGTCAGGGTTTCAAGGGTGGAAGCCAAACCATCGGCGGTTCCGATTACACCGGGAACGTGGTATGGGCGCTCAACCTCACCGATACCGACAACCCCATTCCCATGTGGCAACGCGCGGAGGCCTCGGCCCAAGACCAAATCAACCCGCCGGCCATTGGATGGGCTGAGTTTGGCGCCGATAACTACAAATGGATCGTGTCGTATTCCAGTGGCGGGACGCCCGTCTCCGGCCAGGCGCCCAAGTTCTACGTGGTCGAAGCCGAGGATGGCGCCTTGGTAGCCGAGGTCGACGTATCCACCTCCGTGGGTACGGGCAACGACCTTATGACCGGTACGCCGGCCCTCATCGACACCGACGGGAACGGCTATGTGGATCACCTGTTTGGCGCTACCTCGCGCGGCAAGATCTTTGCCTACAACTTCGCCGCGGGAACCCTGACTTCGGTTTCGGTTTCCGGCGCGCGTTTCTTCCTGGCGCCCAACATCCAGGAGACCGGCGACGGCAATGTGACGGTTGTGGCGGTCAGTGGAGACGATCCCCTCCGTTACGATGAGGACGAGTACAGCGATACGGATTTTGTAAACAACATTTTTGTTTATGAATTCGATCCTTCCGCCTCCACCGATCAATGGACCCTACAGGGTTCCCTGGATCTTCCCACCAGGCACAAGGCCTTTGCCCGGCCCAAGATCGTGGGCAATCAGCTGGTGGTCGGCACCACCACGGGCGATACCTTCAACTTCTGCGATTTCGATCCGGACGATCCAGGCAGTCTCCTGCTCGTCGACATTACCGATTTCTCGGTCTCCGACAGCATTGACCAGTTCGGTTCCGTTCTCGCTCCAATTATCGTGAGTGATTCGCGTATCTTCGCGCATCGGAACACCTCGTCCAAGGACGATCCGAACGAGGCCGGCAGTGTGTTCCGCATCCCCGCTGATCAGGTAATCCAATCCGAGGATGTGCAGCAAACCGTCATCGCACAGATCTTCGGCATCATCGGAATGCAGGACGACCTGCTCAAAAAAATCGCACAATGACCGATTCCAGGGAGCGGTTTCGGCTGAGCATTTTCACCAAACCGCTTCGCTCTGGGTCATCAACAATTGACCTTCTCATTCTTCCTTAAAGCCAATCCTAAACCCTTCACCG
>JBGTRP010001080.1:0-2169 GCA_041940685.1 Acanthopleuribacteraceae bacterium | reverse complement strand
CGCGCGTGGCCATGCGGGACGGAAAAGATCCGACCGAAGCTTTTTCAAGGGCGCGACAATCGACGGCAAGTGCCTTGTCGCTTCTAGGAGACCATCCCGACTTCCTCTTGGCCGAGGCGCGCAGGATATACCACCAAGGCCTATGGGCCATCGGGCGCGGGGCAGGTTTCGACCCCGCGGAAGGCCTGGCTTTGACGGAAAAAGCCTTGACCCCGCGGCCCGGGAACGGGGAAGCCCGGACCCTACAGGCGGCCTTTCTGTCCTTACAAGCCGGCGAAAATTCCGACGAACGCGAGCGGGCCTTTAACCTGGGACGAGAGGCGATCGAAATCAACCCGCATCTCGCTCATGAATGGGCGGACACTTTTACGCGGCGGCCCTAAGCCGCTTAGCCGATTTCAATATCGGCCATTTCCCCACCCACGACCTGGCCTATTCTTTTGGCCAAGGGCCGAGCCGGCGCGGAACCATCCGAGACCGCTTCCACCGATAACTGTACGGAGCCGGCGACATGGTCCAGGTTCCAAATATTCGTGCCTTCACCCGCCCGAAGCGGGAGCCTTTCGTCGTTGGAAAGGACAAGGTCTACCTCGAAATCCGTTCCGTCATCCAGGTTCTCCCGGGCAATGAAGAGGTTTCTTCCCGGCGCCCCATCAAAGGCAAGCTTGACATGCAGACTTTTATCGTCGCCGTCGACATGGACATTGAGGGTCGCCGTCTCCAGCGCGCCCTCGGCATCCGTGACCTCGATGCAATAAGGATAGTTTGAATGGTCAAAACCGAACCAGTAGCGGCCCGGTTCGCCGGTCACCGTAAACATGCCGCTTACGCCCTGGGGTGAAAGCGGAGAGTTGCCTTGAAATTGGAGCGGAACAGGTTGGCTGAACCGCACGGCGCCGCCCTTTTTCACGGGTGGGACGCCAAGTCGAAAGTTTCCCTGATGTCGGACCACAATGATTTCACGCGTATTGGTTTGCATGGCGCCTCCCTTTTGTTTTTTGGGGTTATTGTGACATATTCCTGGAAAGACCGGAGCCGGGAAATCCGGCTCCGTTGAATGGATTCGATTGCAGTTTATTGAAGCGAGAACTTTCCGCTTCCAAAGGAGACGCCGCCGCCGACGCCCATGCCGCCGCCGATGAAGAAACCCAATTTTTTGAAATTTCTCGACCAGGTCACGTGAATGCCGCCACCGATGATATTCGCCGATTTGACCTCGACGAACACGCTTTTCTTCAGCAATTCATCCACGGAGACATAGAAAACGGCCTTGCCGATTCCCCAACCGCCGCCGGCGGCCGCCCCACCGGTATGTCCTTCGAAGTGCAGGGTTTTTCCTCTAACCGGTTTGAAATTGCCGCCAATATACATGTAGCCGATGCCGGAGGTGGCCATATCACCGTCGACGGACCACTCCGCGGTTTTACCGAGCAGATGCTGATTGGCCTCCGCCGCTTCCTGATCGGACTTGGCCAGGTCGACGAGGTTCTTTTCAATGCTGGCGATTTGTTCTTTTTCGAGTACCATGCTTTCTTGACTCATTCTAATGCCTCCAAAATTTGTTGCGAACGTTCTGTTTCCCTTGGGGATCGGAGCGTTTTCACCCAAGGCAAGGGGCAAGGCCCGTGCCGAACCTGCGAGCCACCACCCGCGACCACCCCAATGGGAGGAAAACAATTGGGTAGCCGCTCCACTATCCATCCGCGTTATTGGAATGCAAACATCTTGTTTAAATGAACTTATCTTCTGAACTAGGATAAAAAAGCAGCCATTCACCCCCGCCTCAGAAGGGCTTCCAACCATGAGAACCCAACCCGTCTGCCAAGAGATTTGGTTGCTTGGAAGGCCCTGATTTGAACATGGTTTCGTGTTCAGGCCCGCCGACCCGTGTTCACTGAACACGGTGCGTATCGGCTGAAAAATCTCGGCCGCTTAGTCCTTCCGGCCGTGGACTTTTTTCCGTAGCGCATGCTCGGAAACGGCGAGGGCATGGGCCGTTGCGGCAAAGTCGCCGTCATGATCGCGCAACGCCGCATCGATTTCACTATCGTCCAGATCGTCGATGAGGTGGAGATCGGGTGCGTTGCGGATCCGTTTGTAAAGCGTGCCCCGGGCGATGCCGAGCGCCTCGGCCGTGGCCTTGATCTCCCAGCGCTTGGCGCGCAGCAC
>JBGTRP010001079.1:0-2184 GCA_041940685.1 Acanthopleuribacteraceae bacterium | reverse complement strand
TTTTCCAGCTCAAACCTCTTTTTAGAATTCATGGTGGGATTTCTCTTTTTGATTATTGTCCTAATCACTATAGCTCTTTTTTTTTCGTTTCGAATAACCTTTTCCTTAACCCATGGGGGGAAACTAAAATTTTCGAAATAGTAAATATTGGAGAGTGTCAAACCCGTGAGGCGCTCTATTTATAAAGGTGCTAGAACTGCCGAGCCAGGAACCTTGTTGTTCTGGTAAGTGTTTGAGGCGCAAATACTTGCGTCCTCCTAGCCAGGGTTTGACTCAATCCTCGGGAATATTCGCCAAAAGCTAAGCTTCTGAGGCATGGAGCGCTTCTCCGCCTCATGCTTTGTCGAGCCTCCGCGGGGTTTCCCCCATGTAAACGCGGCCGAACCCACCACAATGCGGCGCTTATGCAATGGGCTCTTTTTTTTGCAAATAGCGCCCGCGCTTGCCAGAGCCCAAGGCGATCTCGTCAATGTGGAGCGGATTTCGCGGTTTTATTTACTTTTTGAGGAACTGGTCGATGCCCTCTTCTCGCCATACGGAGAGTGTGCGCTCGTCCTTGGGATCAATCTTGACGCCTATGGCGTTTACCGGGACATCGTGCTTACTCTGAATCGAGATCCAGTTTTTCTTGACCGCGGGATTAATGGGCATTATGAACCTCCTGTAGGGGTGGTAACCTTGAACCGGGTGGCGGCGACCCTGTCCAAGCCGGGGAGATTGGATCAACCGATGAAGCGCCCAGCGGGCTTTTCATACCGCTCTGGGATATTGCTTTTTTCTGTTTAGCAAGATCCACGAGAATTCCCAATGAATTCCTGAATACCGTCCTTAGTATAGCATGATGGAGATTCCGGACCTATAGTTACCACCGCGATATTGGATAAAAAATTGGCTAAGGTCGATTCGACCATGCGTTTCAGGCCCTCGCTTTCGGTGGCTTCAATTTCGGCCACCACCTCCTCGCTGGAGATGTGGCGGCCGAAGTACAACTCCTGGGTCAGGATTCGGCTCATGCGCGAGTAGGGTTGGTCGCATTCGATCAAGTGCTCGGCGGACAACAGCATTTTGGCCTTCCAAAGCTCCTCTTCGTCGATGGGCCTTTCCCCGCGGGCCAACGCCTCGAGTTCCCGCAGGATTAATGCAAGCACCTCCATCAGGCTTTCCGGGTTTGTGCTGCCCTCGATCGCCAGCATACCCGCGTCTCGATATGCATGGTATTCGCTGCCGATTTGGTACACCAAACCCCGGTTCTCGCGCGCCTGCCGGTAAAGCCGCGAACTGATGCCCCCACCCAATGTTTTACTCAAAATATGCGTGGCGTAGCGAAGGGGATGGTGAAAGGCGTAGGCGGGAAGTCCCAGACTGAAATACACCTGGGCGGAGGCGTGTTCCTCCGTGTAAACGCCCGCCTGATGGATGGGACTCGTCCTGGGAGATACGGCGGGCGCCTGTCCGAGCAGACGCCAGAAGGAATCCCTGGTTTGTGCGACAAAGTCTTCGTGGGTCACATTGCCGGCGGCCGCGATGACAAATTTATTAGGAAGATAGCGCTCGTGGACAAAATAAATCACGTCATCGCGCTCGATGCCGGTGACCGTATCGGGAAACCCCGCGATTGGATCGCCCAGCGGATGGTTGCGCCAAGCCAAAGATTTCAGCAGCATATGGGCGCGGTCCCGCGGGGAATCGTTGGCGCCATCGATTTCACGTAGGATGGCCATCTTTTCCCGCTCTAGGCGGTCCAGCGGGAAAATCGAGTTGAGCAGGACATCCCCCATCAGGTCGAGCACATAGGTGATGTGCTCGTCCAGCACCAGGGAGAAAAAACAGGTGTAATCCCGGCTGGTGAAAGCGCCCACCCGACCGCCCGCGCTGTCCATAATGCGCGAGATGGCGCGTTCATCGCGATTGCTGGTTCCCTGGAACATCAAGTGTTCGGTTAAATGGGCAAGTCCGCTTTTCCCTGCTGGATCCAGCGCGGAACCCGCGTCGACGAGGATGCCGATCGCCACCGACCGCATGGCTGGCATTTGATCCGTGATCACGCGTATTCCATTTTCCAAAACGGTGGTTTGAATCAAAGCTGACCCTGTATCGCCTTTTCGCCGCGCTGTCCTCGGTTCCGGGTGAATGATGATACTCGCTGACGACGCGCGGGGTCAAGCCATGCGTTGGCGGATGCGG
>JBGTRP010001078.1:0-2197 GCA_041940685.1 Acanthopleuribacteraceae bacterium | reverse complement strand
ACCCCAACGCGGTGGAGGATCCGGTCGGCACCTGGGAGATGGTTACCGAGGCCATGGGCAGGTCCAACGAATCCACCTGGGTCATCTCCAAGAAAGGAGACGAATACGTCGGTTACTCCGAGAGTGCGGAACGCGGAAAGCGCGACTTCAATTCGGTCACCCTAGAGGGCGACACCCTCACCGTGAGCGTCAACACGCCCATGGGCGACCTGGAGGTCACCCTCATCATCGATGGCGATGAGATGGAAGGAGAGGGCGAAATTGAAATTCCGCAAATGGGCCGCACCATGAGCTTTACCATCAAGGGAACGCGTATCGACAAAGATCCGAGGGGGGTGCGCTCATGAAAAATCATTTGATTTGGCTGGTGTTCATTTTGAATCTGGCCGCGAGCGCCGCGGACGACATCGCCTCGGCTCGCCAACTGCCGGCCTACCCGCTTCCCGCGGAAACGCCCGCCGCGGTGCTGATCACCGACGCCACGGTATGGACCATGGAAAAAGACGGCGCCCTGACGGAAAGCGACATCCTCTTGGTGGATGGCCGCATTGCCGCGATCGGCAAGGATTTGAGCCCTCCCAAGAATGCGCTCGTGATCGACGGCAAGGGGAAACATGTCACGCCCGGCCTCATCGATGCTCACAGCCACAGCGCGGTAGAGGGGTTCGGCGTCAATGAGGGAACCAACATCGTCACCGCCGAGGTGCGAGTGGAAGATGTGCTCGACCCCAGGGACGATCAGATCTACCTCCAACTCTCAGGCGGTCTGACCGCGGCAAATGTGCTGCATGGCTCGGCCAACGCGATCGGCGGCCAGAACGCGGTAATCAAGTTGCGCTGGGGCGCGACGCGCGCGCGCGACTTGCTCATTGAGGATGCGCCGCCCGGCATCAAGTTCGCGCTGGGCGAGAACCCCAAACGCTCGGCGTTCGCCAATCTGCCCATGATCCCGCGGCGCTACCCGCAAACCCGCATGGGCGTGGAGGCGACCATTCGCAACACCTTCCAAAAGGCGCTGGAGTACCAGGCGTCCTGGAAGGCCTACAACGGGCTGCCTGAAAAGCAAAAGGAGGCCACCGCCCCGCCGCGCCGCGACCTTCAATTGGAAGCCATCGTGGAAATTATCGAGGGCCGCCGGCTGGTCCACAGCCATGGGTACCGCGCCGACGAATTTCTCGCGCTGCTGCGGTTGATGGAGGAGCACGGCGTAAAAATCGCCACCTTCCAACACATCCTGGAAGGGTACAAGATCGCCGATGAAATGGCGGCTCACGGCGTGGGCGGCTCTACCTTTTCCGACTGGTGGAGTTACAAGATCGAAGCCTATGACGCAATTCCCTACAACGCGGCGCTGATGCATGAACGGGGCGTGCTGGTTAGCCTGAACTCCGACAATGGCAACCTCGCCCGGCGCATGAATGTCGAGGCCGCCAAAGCCATTGGTTATGGCGGCGTCCAACCCGAGGACGCCCTGGCCATGGTCACCATCAATCCCGCCATCCAACTGGGGATCGACCACCGAACCGGATCCCTGAAGGAAGGCAAGGACGCGGATGTGGTGATTTGGAACGGCGATCCGCTCAGCGTGTTCAGTTCGGTCACTCACACCTTCGTGGATGGGGCCTTGCGTTTCAGCCGGGAACGGGACCAGGCCCACCGCGCGGCCGTGGAGACGGCGCGGCAAACGCTGATCGATGCCATTCTCGAAAAAAAGAAAGACGAAAAAGAGGATGAAGGCGAGGCGGAGGAGGATGGGGAAAGCGAACCCGGAGACGTCCCGCCAACGGAGGAATCCGAGGACCAGGAGCCGCCCGAGACCGAGGAATCCGAGCAAAATCAGCCGCTCAAACCCGCTCCCGCGCAATCCTATCAATACGCCGCGCCTGTTGAACCTGGGCCCTTCGCCATCGTCGGCGCTACCATCCATCCCATGGTGGGGAACCCCATTCCGCAAGGCGTCGTCATTGTTCAGGACGGCAAAATCGCCGCGGTGGGTGCCGCGGGCACGCCGGTGCCCGAGGAAATCGCCAAAGTCGAAGCCGAGGGAAAACACCTTTGGCCGGGCATTATCCACGCCCAAACCACCCTGGGATTGGAGGAAATCGGCAGCGTGGCAGGCACCATTGACACCGCGGAGATGGGTGACTGGAACACCGATATCCACGCCTACCTGGCCGTGCATCCTGAAAGCACGCAT
>JBGTRP010001077.1:0-2199 GCA_041940685.1 Acanthopleuribacteraceae bacterium | reverse complement strand
CCAAGGACGGCCGCATCTTTCGCTGCAGCATCGATTTCGCGCCGCTACACATGGCCAACGACTTGATCGCCTACTACCGCGCCTTCTGGACCGAACGCCTCGATTCATTGGAGGCCTTCCTGGGCGAACCCCTGCCACGGAAAGAGGGAGATCCAAAGGACAAAAAGAAAGGAGCATCATCATGAATCAAATTCGCATCCAACGCACGCTTAACGCGCCCGTGGCCAAGGTTTTCGAAGCCTGGAGCAACCCCGAGGCCATGAGCCGCTGGTTTTTTCCAGGCCAAATGAGCTGTGAGGTGCAAAACGATTTCCGGGTGGGCGGCGCCTACCGGCTGAAAATGAAGGGCGAGGAAAACGATTATCTGCATACGGGAGAGTATCGCGAGATCGTAAAAGACAAGAAGATCGCCTTCACCTGGAGCTCCCACATCGTCTCCGATACTCTGGTCACCGTGGAGTTGGCCGCATCCGGCGCGGGCACGGCCCTCACCCTCACCCATGACCTCATCAAGACCGAGGAAGCCCTCCAGCAGCACATGGGCGGATGGAACGGCTGCCTGGATAACCTGACGGCCTATTTGGACTGAGTTCCAAGACGGGCTTTGCGGGCGCCATACGGCGCTCATCCCAATGTTTCCCAATTTCTGAAAATCATGCCACAGGAGGAAAACGATCGTGAGACTACATGGCCTGCCCATCAGCAATTACTACAATATCGCCAAGCTGGGCTTGTTGGAAAAAGGAATCGCCTTTGAAGAGGTATCCGCCCAACCTTCCCAGGAAGAGGAATTTCTCAAAATCAGTCCCATGGGGAAGATCCCCGTGCTGGAAACGCCCGAGGGCATGCTCGCCGAATCGCAGGCGATTCTGGCCTACCTGGAGATGATCCAACCCGATCCCCCGTTGTACCCCCGCGCGGCCTTCTCAGCGGCTCGCACGCAACAAATCCACATGATGGTCGACCTGTACGTGGATCTTCCGGCGCGCGCCTTGTTGGGCGCGGCCTACTTCGGCAACCCCGCCACGGAGGAGCAAATCGCGGAAGCCAGCGAGAAACTGGCCAAGGCGACAACCGCCCTGAAACGGCTGGTTTCCTTCAGCCCCTTCATCGCGGGTGACCGCATCACGCATGCCGATCTTGCCGCCTACCCTACCTTCAAGTTGGCGAGCGCCATCATGACCCGTCTGAACCAGCCCGATCCCCTCGCGGATTGGGAGGGTCTGCCCGCCTATCGCGAGCTTCTGAGTCAACGGCCCGCATTCCGAAAGGCCATGGACGACCAAAACGCTGCGATGGAACAGATGTTTGGAGGTTCCTGAACCGATGAGGGCCGGTAGCCGCGGCTATCGGCCCCTTTTCCAGCCGATTGAGTTTGCCGAAAACAAAATCCGTCCGATGGTCGTTCGGTTCGCGGAGTAAGGGGGAGCCAGAGTAGAATAAAAATCCGGGAAGTAGGTATTCAAGGAGCTCCCGCCCCCATTGGGAAACGAGTGCTTTTACCATCTCTTAGTTTCGCGTTTTTTTCCCCTGCCAAGCACTCCTGGCCCCTGATTTTCAAGGTCCCTGGAGACCAGTGCCCTCCGCCTTGACATGCCTCGGTCAAAGGCCTAAATTGGGGCTTACCACTCCTCACGAGATGAGTGGCAAACCACCCAAAAACCATTCAATGCAGAATCATGGGCTTCCTGGTAAAAATGAGCTTCGGAGTTTTGTCGATCTTTCGCTATACCGCGCGGGGCAGCATCCCCATGGGCGTGCGTTTACTTTTTTAGATCGTTTCCGCGGCAATGACGAACCCCAAGAGAACAGCATTACCTACGCCGAGTTGGACCGCCGCGCCCGGCATCTCGCCGCCCTGCTTCAGGCGCGCAAGTTCGCGGGCCAACGCGCGCTTTTGCTCTACCCGCCGGGTTTGGAATTCATCGTCGCTTTTTTTGGCTGCCTGTACGCGGGGGTGACCGCGGTTCCCGCCTATCCGCCCAGCGCGCGGCGGGAGAGGCTGGACCGGCTTCGCCTTTTAATCGCGGATGCGGAACCCGCGGCCGTCCTCACCACCCACGAGATTCTCAACGATTTTGGCGATCGCATGTTGGCCGAGCTCGCGCTTGGGCAGGAATTTTTCCTGAGCACGGACGGCCTGGAGACCACGAACACGGATGTTTGGCAACCGCCTTCCCTCCAACCCGAATCGCTCGC
>JBGTRP010001076.1:0-2229 GCA_041940685.1 Acanthopleuribacteraceae bacterium | reverse complement strand
TGGAGCCGACGGCCGTTTTCCGGAACCACCACCCTATCGGCTTCGCCATGCAAGATCAGAGTTTCCTGGCTGAGAAGCTTTGCTTTTTCCCCGTGGTTGAAGCCCATGGACGCCATGGTCTGACGCATCAAGGCCTCCGGCTTGGTCTCATGGGACAAGGAGAATTGAGTCCAGTACGCCACCCAGTCGGGCCGATTCTGAAGAAAATCGGGATGAACGGCCAGCTCAATCCCCCGACGCACTCTTTCTTCGCGCGCCATACTCCCCATTTGCTGGAAAAACTCCATCACCTCGCTGTCGGGAAACACATGGGCGCTCCCGCCCAGGCCGGTGGCGATGAGCACCAGCTTTGGCGCCCGGTCCGGGTAGCGCAGCGCCAAAGACTGGGCGACAAATCCGCCCATGGAAATTCCGGCGGTAAAAAAGGATTCGAAACCCAAGCTTTGCATGAGTCCCACGGCATCGTCGGCCATGGTATCGATCGAATAGGCGCCCGCGAGATCGCCGCTGCGGCCGATCCCCCTTGGATCAAAGGCAACCGTGGTGAACTCCTTTTCCAATAAAGGGGTAATCTCCCTCCAGCTTTCCAGGCGATGGCCCCAGCCCGAAATGAGCAGCAGGGGCGGTCCCTGGCCTTGGCGAGAGTAATGGAGTTGCAGACCGTTCTCCAGGGTAACCTCCCCCATAATCGAAAACAGACAAACAATCCACATGGTTCACCTCCTCAAACGGCCGAAAGTCAAGAATAACGCGGCGACCGCAAAGCTGAAAAGCAGAGCATAGCTTGCCGAGACACTAGGATTGCGGACCCCGAAAACCAGGTGCAGAAGAAGATGCCCGCCGAGCCCAATACCAGCCGAAAGACCCATCAACCAGGCCGGGGGACGGTTTCGCAGCAAAACGCCCAGGGTGATGGGCGCCACACTCGCCGCGGCCAGCCCATAAACCCCCTTCTGGGCGAACAAGCCCACGAAGCGCGGCGGGTCCCAGGCCAAGAACAAAGCGATCAAGCCCACCACAACCAATACGATCCGCGACAGGGCGAGACCACCCGACTGGGTGGCGGCTCCGGGCCGCAGGGGCAAATAGATGTCGTTCACCACGATGGAGGATAGGGCGACCAGGATTCCATCGAGCGTGGACATGCCCGCGGCGAGCAGAGCCACGGAAACAAAGGCCAGAAACAACTTACCCGTGGTCGAATCGGAAAAGGATTCGGCAATGTAGTGCGCGACCACCTGGTCCTGCGACTCCACCTCGATTCCCTTTAGGCGGGCAAAGAGCCCCACGAAAAGCATCAGGGAAAAAATCAAGGCAACCACCAGCACGCTGGTCAAAAAACGGCTGACATCTCGGCCCTCCTTGAGGTAAAGCACCTTGGTCAGAATATGGGGTTGCATCATCAGGGCGAAGGTGATGAGGAAGGAGCTCCCCAACACGGAAAAAAAGTCGTAGTAGAGGTCGGAGGCAGGATTGAACACCGCCGCGTAGTTTTCGCTCACCGTGGACAGACTGACAAAGAATCCATTGCTAAAATAATCGAGCCCATCGAAAAACAGGACCAGTGCAATCAACGCCATCATGATCCCTTGAAAACAGTTGGTATAGGCATGGGCGTAAGTGCCGCCCAAAAGCACGTAACTGAACACGAACAGCATGATGAGGATGAGCGCGGCCTGCTGGGAAATCTGAAATAGAGACGCGCACAGAATGGCGCATCCGACCAGGATTAAAACCACGAAGGTAATGGAAAGCAGATTGGCAAATGCAAAAAACAGGCTCAGCGCCCGGCTTTGGTAGCGTTGCTGGATCCAGTGGGGAATGGTGAGGGCTTGAGTCTGAGCGCCGATTTCGCGAAAGCCCTTACACAGCAGCAGCAAGGCGGCGGCGATGCCGAGGTAAGCGGCGATTCCGTAGTGAACCAATGCCGATAAACCGTGGGTGTAAACAAAACCGGGATTAATGACGAAGGTGGCGGTGGAGGCGATGGAGGCCGCCATGGTAATGCCGATCAGGTATGGGCTCATGTCCTTATTGCCAATGGAAAAGCCCGCCAACGAACGGGTTTTGCGCATGCCAACCAGGGACAAAGCATAGGTAATGCTCACGTAGACGGCGATCAAAATATACTTGAAGGCATCAGCGTCCATGCAACTCACGCTCCGCGATTTTTTTTAACTCCGCGCGATCGACCTTGCCATTGGTCAGCGAGGGAAAGGATGTGAGGCG
>JBGTRP010001075.1:0-2237 GCA_041940685.1 Acanthopleuribacteraceae bacterium | reverse complement strand
CACCTGACCGTCGTTTCTTATAGCCCTAATTTCAATCTTATGGGGTGTGAAGTCAAGAATAATATCATTATCATTACTCACAAACAATTTGCTTCCTTCCTTTTGTCTTTCCGCATGTTTGGAGTGTTGGAAAAGTTCACTTTGCAGGGTATAGCGACTGAGACCATTACCGGTTCCAACCCAAATCACCCCGGATCGATCCTGATAAAGGGACTGGACCATGTCGTGGCAAAGGCTGAAGGGGTCCTCGGCCTGATGCCTTTTTTGGCGGAAAGACTCTTCCCGTTCCGAAAAAATATGGACGCCCGCTTGAGTTCCCACCCATACCCTTGCCCGGCTGTCCTGCAGCAGCGATGTCACCAAATCGGGGTTGGGACCGCCCGGACTTTCTTTGTGAATGGAGAATCGTCGCCATTGCTGCTTGTTGGGTTCGAAACGAAATAATCCGAGGTCGCCGCCCACCCACAATCGGCCGGAATCGTCCCTGAGTAGCGCCTCTATCTTGGCGCGCTTTAATAAATCGTGGAAGTCTTCCGAACCCGGCAAGGGCAGGATCTCTCCCGAGGAGATTTGCAAACGGAGTAGCCCCTCATCGGTGCCAAGCCAGACCACTCCTCCGGAATCTAGCAGCATCCGCCGCACCCGGCTTCCGGGGACCGGGTTTTGGGTGCCGGGCTTGGGCCAGATTAGCCGCGACTTGAGAGTTTTTTTCTCCAGCCTATACACGCCGCCCAGGGTGCCGATAAGCAGATGTTCTTCGTCCAAGCTGAGGATGGATTGGACATCATTGGCGGATAATTCCTTGGCCAAGATGGGCTCAAAAAAAACCTGAAGGAAACTCTCATCATCGGAATTGAAAAGATTGAGTCCGTTCCCCGTGCCGACCCAAAGGGAGCCGGCTTCTTCCTCGTGGAGAACATGAATCCAATTGCCGGAAAGCGACAGCGGATTCTGAAAATCATTTTTAAATACGCGGAACGTATAACCATCGTAGCGATTGAGCCCATCCTGAGTGCCAAACCAGAGAAAACCCTTGGCATCTTGAAGGATGGTGAGGATGGTCGCCTGGGAAAGACCGCTGTCGGGAGGGATATTAAAAAAGCGGGAATAGCCTGTTTGCCCAAACGAGTTTAAAGCAGCCGTGAGTAGAAGAAAGCAGATAATAGAGCGGTATTTCAGACCATAAATACCAGGCGATTTTCCCACCTGAGATGTTATGCCCAGATAGATCATCTCTGCTCCAGTACCTTGATATTACTACGAATAGGGAGTTCTCAAGGGTAGAATCTTCCGTCATAAACACCCGGATGCGGTAAAAAACGTTGGGCCATATCCCGATGACCATTTGAATGGTTAATTCCGGATTGTCAGCCCCTCGCCAAACCCGTGTGCAAAGTTTATGATGGGTTACTCTCTTTCTCGTCGTCCACGTCTAGCGCCCTTATATTGCCGAAGATCTTGGTCTCCTTGTATTGTTTCATTCGATTGATTTTCTCCAGCTTGGATAGGGTTTGTTCGTAATATTGATCGAATTCTTTCAGGTTTGCGGAAAGGGTGTCCGGGTTCTCCAGTTCGGAACGCATGTATTTGAGGTAACTGAAAAAGTTATAGACCACGTTGTTGACGGCTTGTAGCGTTGCCCGCATGGCCTCGAATTGCGCCCGATTTTCTCGATCGCGAACCTCTTGGGTGATATCGGACTGAATCCCCACGAAATAGCGCAACTCACGATTGAAATCGAATACCGGGACCAGGGAAAGGCGGTTCCAAAAGGGAGAGCCGTCCTTGCGGTAATTCAAAAGCGTTGCGAGACAATGCTTGCCATCTCTCAGACTTCCGCGTATTTTGCGAACTTCTTTGGCATCGGTTTCCGGACCCTGCAAAAAGCGACAGTTTTTGCCCAGCGCCTCATCGGGTTCATAGCCCGTGATTTTACAAAAGGCGCGGTTTACGAATACCAGCGGATGATCGGACTTGCCCATTTCGGCCACGGTGACGCCCTCGCGAGTGGAGCCGACCGCGCTCTCAAATATTTTGATAAAGTCCTCGTTGAAGCTCAGGCTACTCATATAATCCAAGGAAGCGTCTCCTCAACCGAATTTCGCAAACCTTTTAAGCACATTGGCCCGCGGGAGGTCTTGTGTTCAGATGAATGCTAGCGGGATTCCCCAACCCTGCGGGATGCGGATTTTCTCAAACGCTCGCGGGTTTCTTCTTCGGATTGATTGTGAAGGGCC
>JBGTRP010001074.1:0-2244 GCA_041940685.1 Acanthopleuribacteraceae bacterium | reverse complement strand
AAATTGACCGTATTGAACCGGCTCTTCATTCTCTTGGGCAGGTGACAGGGAAGGATCGTATCCGCGCCATATTTGGTCTTGAAGGATCTGGATGGTGCGACCATCACAAAGGAGTGCCGGCATGGAAAGGAGCAATAAATTCTGCCGCGGATGCAAGATTATGAGGTCGACGCGAAGCGAAGGTCCATCTACCGGCGTGAGCGGCGCTTGAAAGATTTCCCGAAGCAGCGCTTCCAACTCGTCTTCCTCGCGCAGTTTGGTCTCTCGCCAGTCGAACTCTGCCGAATCCATCACATTTTGAATAGGCGTTTTAAGGTGGGAGGGCAGGATGAGCCGGGTGCGCAGAATCTCGTGGTTTGCGACCAGACGCGTCAGGCTTTGCTTCAAGCCATCTACGTCCAACTCTCCCCGCAACTCGCTAAGGCAACAGGTTCGGAGCCGGTTCCGGCAGCCCTCCAGATGCCAAATCTTGCGCTGTTGGGGAGAAATAGGATAACCCTCTACTTGAATCATAGTCTGGAGCCTCGTTTGATTGCCTTGGCCATTAGAGTCTTTGTTCTCCGCGGCGTTCTGTAGCGCCAGGGCCGGAGCGCCAAGCGACCGAAGCGCGGATAGATGTTTGAAGATTGCCCACCCGCGGGTCGAATGTCGAAGCCCTGCCGCGGTGCGATCAACCGGGAGTTTGCCGCCCCCCTAGGCTAGGTTTGGGTCGGGGTGTAGATATTGCCCATGGCTACATACATTTCGCGGGGCGGCGTATAAGGGCCCCGAGCATGGGCTACAAGCATATTATCCAAGAGCAGCACATCGCCACTTTGCCAGGGAAAGGCAATCGCGTGTTTCCAATACAGCGATTCCAGTCTCTTGACGAATGCATCGTCCAAGGGGGCGCCGTCCTCGAGATATGCGTTCCTGGGGAGATCCTCTTTGGTAAACATGTTCATCATGGCCTCGCGCAAGTCGGGTTCGAGGCAACTGATGTGGTGCAGTTGGATCTGATTGAACAGGAGCCACTCATCGCTTACGGGGTGGCGTGTGACCGAGGGGCCGATCTGCCAGGTCCGCAAATGGCGTTCGCTCTTCCATTCGAGTTCGATCCCATGCGTTTGGCAATAGGCAGCCACTTGATCGCGGTCATCGGTCTTAAAGAAATCCTGCCAGGACACGTCTACACCCTGGTGAAAGTTGCGCACATAACGGAACCGGTTAGCCATCAGCAGGTCCCGGTCCTCGGGCTCGAGGTTGCGGAAAATTTCCCGGCAATCAACGATCGGCGTGGTTCCGCCGCTTTGCGCGGGAACCGCACAATAGAAAAATTGTCTCATGGGCCAACGATGCATGTGACTGCTCTCGTTGTGGAAGAGAATGGTGCCCTCGGGAGGGTAGGGCGTCACACCGTAAACCTTGCCGCTCGCGGGCGGAAGGTCCCCATAATCTCCATAAAGATCCGGGCAGATGGCGCCGGCAAAGCGCTCAAAATCTCGAGTGCCCTCCACGGAAAAACCTCGGAACAGCAAAGCCCCGTGCTGGAGAAGCTTTTTGTCGATCCATTCGCGTTGGCTTGCCAGCCAGTGGCTCGCATCCAGATCATCGACCTCGGGCCGGATCACCAGGGGTAAACCTCGTTCCTCTTCCAGCAATCGGTGGCTGACCAAGTTCTCCAGGTCGATCGCCAATTTTTTGGGTTTGAGCTTTTGAAATGCTTTAAAGGGAGAGGGTTGTTTCGACATGGGGCCTCCTTTGCTCCTGGTTTCCGACCCGATCCTGATTGCGAAACGCGGATGGCCGTCCCCGTATCTATATTGTAGAGAAAGTTTGCGAGATGGCGGCGTTCTTTCAGCTAGGAACCCCTAAACCGCCAGGGTATTATTTGTTTGCGACTTTTTAAATGCCCGAGCGCCGCTCTTCCAGAGCTTGCCCAACTGGTCGCGGTCATGTTGACGGTCGTCCTCCTCCAGGCGCTCACAGCATTGAGCGACGGTCAGGCCCTTTCCCTTGACCAGCAATGCGATCGAGGTTTGGTAATGGCGCAGTAGGCGGTTTACGGTTGCCGCGTCGTAGAGTTCCGCGTGATAGTGGAATTCTCCGTGCAGGCCATCCTCAAACGGCCATAGGTTGATTTGCAAATCCATTTTCGTGGTGTCCAGCGAGGTGGGCAGCATCTCTAGCTCCAAGCCCGGCAGGGTCAGGGTTTCCCGCGGCGCGTTCTGCAGCACCAGTTTCATTTGGAATATGGGACTGAGG
>JBGTRP010001073.1:0-2247 GCA_041940685.1 Acanthopleuribacteraceae bacterium | reverse complement strand
GCGATGGCGAGGAGATCGCGATCCTGAGCGCGGGCGAGATGGTGGGCGAATTGGCCGTCTTCGATGCGCGACCGCGCTCGGCCGATATTGTCGCCAAGGGCGCCGGACGTCTGCTGCGCATCGCGCGTGGCGACCTTCACGCGCTTCTCCTGAAACATTCGGATCTTTCGATCGCGCTGTTGCGGGCCCTGGCCTCTCGACTGCGGGACGCGGGCGCGCGCCAGGAGCAGGTGGACCGGCTGATCTGGGCCTACCGCGAGCGGGGACATGTCATGGCCAAGCTGGATCCCCTGGGCCGAATGGCGGGAGAGCATCCGGAGCTCAAGCCCGATCACTATGGCTTCGAAGAGTCTGATTTCTCCCTCAAATTCCCGGTGAACCTGGGCAAGGGCACCTCCAGCCGCTCCCTGCGCGATATTTTGGAATACCTCCAGAACACTTATTGCCAAGCCATTGGCGCCCAATATATGCATATCGACAACCTGCATATCCAGGATTGGATTCGCGTGCGGCTGGAAGAACCGGCCGGCAAGTTCACCCTGCGCAAGGAAGAGCAACTCCGCATCCTCAAAAAATTGACCGACGCGGAGCTCTTCGAAAGCTTTCTGCATCGCAAGTTCGTGGGCGCAAAACGATTTTCCCTGGAAGGTTCCGAAAGCCTGATTCCGCTACTGGATTACGCCATCGAGGAAGCGGGTCTGGATGAAATCGACGAGGTCATCATCGGCATGGCGCATCGCGGCCGGCTCAATGTGCTCGTCAATATCATGGACAAACCGGCCAGCCAGGTGTTTCGCGAATTTCAGGACATCGATCCCGAGCTTCATCGCGGCAAGGGCGATGTCAAATACCATCTGGGTTATGGTGGCGACCGGGTCACCCTCGCCGGCCGCAAGGTTCATCTATCCCTTTGTTTTAACCCCAGTCACCTGGGTTTCGTGGGTCCGGTGGCCCTGGGCCGGGTGCGCGCCAAGCAGGACCGTTTCGGGGATGTGGCCCGTTCCCGCGCGCTGCCGCTGATCATCCATGGCGACGCGGCCTTTATCGGCCAGGGGCTCATCCAAGAGGTCTTCAATCTGAGCGAGCTTCCCGGTTACCGCACGGGCGGAACGGTTCACGTGATTCTCAACAACCAAATCGGCTTCACCACCGATCCGGAAGACAGCCGCTCTTCCCATTACTCCACCGATATCGCGCGCATGCTGCAAATTCCCATTTTCCACGTCAACGGCGAGCATCCGGAGGCGGTTGCCTTCGTCATCAGGCTCGCCATGGAGTTCCGGCGCGAATTTAAAAAAGACGTGGTCATCGACATGTACGGCTATCGCAAGTACGGCCACAACGAGGGCGACGACGCTTCCTTCACCCAGCCCCGACTGTACGCCCGCATCAAAAAGCGCAAGTCAGTGCGCAAGGCCTACGTGGACAACCTGCTCAAGTTGGGAGGCCTTACCGAAGTAGAGGCCGAGGAGATCGCGGAGGAATCCCGCCAACACCTGGAAACGGAATTCGAAATATCACGCGATTCCAAATACATCTTCCAGCATCACAGCGCGGGCAAGGGGATCTGGAAACCCTTTCTTGGCGGCAGGGATAAAGACGTCCCGGACGCGGATACTCGATTTCCGCGCAAAGAGCTGGTCTCCCTTCTCAAGGCGATATCGGTCACGCCCGACGGCTTCACCCCGCACCCCAAGATCAAGCGCTTCCTCCAGGGACAAATGGAGATGGCGGAGGGCGAGAGTCCCCTGACCTGGGGAGTGGGAGAAGCGTTGGCCTTCGCCAGCCTGCTCAGCAAGGGCACCCGCATCCGTTTGACGGGCCAGGACACCGAACGCGGGACCTTCAGCCACCGCCACGCGGTGCTGCACGACTACAAAACCGGTGAGCTCTTCGTTCCTCTGCGCCATCTTTCCGATGAACAGGGCCCCTTTGAAATCTACAACAGCCCCTTGACCGAAACCGCGGTATTGGCCTTCGAATACGGCTATTCTCTGGATATGCCGGACGGCCTGGTTTTGTGGGAAGCGCAATTCGGCGATTTCTGCAATGTGGCGCAGGTGATTATCGACCAATTCATTACCAGTTCGGAAGAGAAATGGGATCGGCTCAACAGCCTGTGTCTGCTTTTGCCGCACGGGTTCGAGGGCCAGGGCCCGGAACACTCCAGCGCACGCCTGGAACGCTTCCTGATGCTCTCCGCGGTGGACAATATCCAGGTAGTCAACCTCACCACGCCGGCTCAGC
>JBGTRP010001072.1:0-2265 GCA_041940685.1 Acanthopleuribacteraceae bacterium | reverse complement strand
CAGATCATCGGTATTCTTGTTGTAATAATCAAAAGTCAGATTGAACCTGCTGTCCAGCAGGGAGACATCCAGACCGATGTTCGTCTGGGTGGAAATTTCCCAGGTCAGGTTGGGCACGGGTACCCGCAAGGGGGAAAAGCCGTTGAGCAGCGCTTGAATCGCCCACTCCTCCTCCAGGCCCGCCAGCCTCAGATTGGGAACCGGTCGCGGGGGCAGGTTCCATGTCTGGTAATTGGCGAGGTAGCTGGTTTTGCCCCGCAGGTAGGGTTCCGCCCGGCCGGGAAAGACATTTTCCACATCCTCGGTTTGTCCCCCACAGGTGGAGGTGTAAAGCGCGTCGATCAGCTCATCGCCGAAATAAGCCACCAGCCCTTCTGTGGAACGCACGGCCTCATCGCTCATGGGGTCCTCATTGGTGGTTCCGTCATAGGCCTGACACGCGGGTCCGTCACAGATATCGTAACCCCTGCGGTTGAAACGACCGAGATTCTTAAGCACATATGTGCGAGCCGCGACCGCTTGCGCTTTCATGGCTTCCAGTTCGGGGAAAACCTTGGGCCCCAACTCGCTGGGAACCACTCCCCGCAGATAGGTTTCCAACGGCAGCTCATTGATTACGCGAATCTTGCCGCTCGTCCTTTCAAAGCGCAAAATTCCCCGGTAGCCGTTGCCTGCGAATTGGATGGGAAGGTCGGGCGATATGCGGACAAGCGCGGGTTGCTTGGCGTGTAGATCGAATTTATCAAAATCGGAATCCACCCATTGGAAACTACGGTTTGGCTTTCCCCGTGTGAGGAAAGCATCGTGGAACCCCTCGACCTTCATCACCGCCCGCGCGCTTTCCGCCTCATCCTTGGCGTGAAAAGGGCCTACCTGAAGGGCCTTCAACCGGTTATGCGTCAATTTGATGGTGAAGGAATAGTCGGGATATTTTCCAAGCAGGCGCTCCTTCTCCCGCACAAGCCCGGCCTCGTTTCTCGACGCCCTGATCTGAACCCAGAATTGGGAAGACTTGGCAGCGCCGCTCCCGGCGATAATATAAAATTTTCCTCCCGGATCGATGCGATCCACCACCTTATCGCCGTCCAACACGAGCAACGTGCCCCGGCTGAAGAGCTCCACAACCTTTTGAGGTGATTTGAGGCCCACCCGCACCCAGGGTTCGTCCCGCGCGCGCCAAGCCTCAAAACGGGGGTATTTCTGGGCCAGCAGAAATGGGCAACCGCACAGGAGAACCAAAATACAGGCGCGGAAATTCATGCCCCTTCCCCCCGAGGAAATCCACCCACCCCTCGCTCAGGGCGGGTTAGGCTTGGATAGGAATCGCGGAATTGGAACAAGGGACCTCCCATTCGGGGCATTGGTAAGGGTTAAGGGTTCCCATCGGATTGTTTCGGCTTGGCCGCGGTAGCGAAGGTAAGGCCGTCGGCTCCCGCGGACTTGGCGGCGTCCATGACCTCCACGACCATACCGTGGCTGACCGATTGATCGACCTTAAGCACCACGTTTTTATTTTCAAATTCGAGCAGGCGTTTCCGGATTTCATTTTTCAGGCTGCCCGCGGCGACGGGTTGCTCTCCCAGAAGGATGGTTTGGTTTTTATCGATCAGGATCATGAGCCGGTCTTCCCTCTCGCTTTGAATGCTCTCGCTATTGGGTAAGGCCAAGTCCAGGCCATGGTCATCCTTAAAACGGGTGGACACCATAAAAAAAATCAACAGCAAAAACACCACGTCGATCAGTGGCGACAGGTCCAGCGACAAATCCTTGGAGGTCTTACGCCGATACAGCATGCCTACTCCTCAGCAGCAACACCAACTCGATGATCCGTTTCTCCATTTTTAACAGGATCTTGGTAACCCGGCGTTCGAAGTAATTATGCAGCACGATGGCTGGAATGGCCACCGACATTCCCGCGGCGGTGGTAATCAAGGCCTCCGAAATGCCTCCGGAAAGATGGCTGGCCTCGGCGAGCCCAACCGCGGAAAGAGTTTGAAACACCTTGATCATACCCGCAACGGTCCCAAGCAGGCCCAGCAAGGGAGCAATGGTGGCCACGGTCCGCAGCAGGGTCAAAAACCTTTCCAGCACGCTGGCCTCCTGCTTGGATTGGTCCTCCAACAATTGGCGCAACTCGGCGGTGTCTAACTGGCGATAGGTTATGGCGGTTTCCATAAGTCGGTTGAACATCAAATTCTTGGAACGGCAAACCTGAAGGGCCCCCTCGTATTGACCGAGGTTCAAACAGCCGCGAATTTTATCGAG
>JBGTRP010001071.1:0-2268 GCA_041940685.1 Acanthopleuribacteraceae bacterium | reverse complement strand
GCTTTTCCGAGTACCCTTCGCCCAAATGCTTGAGGAATTTGGCGCGTTCGCTATCCCTCGCAGCAGGATCAGGCAGGCGCAGCAGATAAGCAGGGTGAACAGTAAGAAACACGCGCGCGCCGTCGTCCGGTGGCGCGGAAGACGCAAGCGATGGTGAAGATGACCGCTTTAAATTTCTCATGTGGTTCTCCTTGATCAAAACCTGATCGCTTAAGCTGAAACGATGATTTCGGCCGCCCCCGCACAGCACCGCGTACTTGTCGAAGAAACGGTAGCCCGGAAGGGTTTTCCGGGTATCGAGAATGCGGATGCGCGGATAGCGCGCCACCGCGCGCACGAACTGGCGCGTCTTACCCGCGATGCCGATCGATCTGGTCAGGAAATTGAGCAGGGTTCGTTCGATGGCCACGATTGCGGCCATGTCTCCCTCCAAATTGAAAAGAACCGAACCAGCGGGGACCGATTCGCCATCCTCTGCCTCATGACGGACCCGCACGGGAGCGTCGGGAAGCATTTCCCGAAAGGCCTTCACAATTTCGGCGTACCAGGCCGCGCCGCACATCACCACATCTTCCCGGCAGATGGTTTCCGCGGTAATGTCTCCGGCGGGCATATCCTCCCGGAATGCCTGGGTCGCCAAGCTACCTACCGCATCAAGCAGACCGTCCAAATAGTCACAATCCATGCTGCTCAAAAGATTGGGGGCTCCCTTAGCTTCGCTCGCGGCGGGTGTTCGGGTCTAAGCTTGTGGGTGTTCGGGTCGTGGGAAGTGGATGACGTCTCGCCACCGTTTACCCTCCTTACGAGCATAACATTTCTACGTTGGCGCGGGACAAATTTCACCTCCTCAAAGGAGCCAGGCGCGCGTTCCCGGAAGCGCATAAAAGCAGGGGGCCCTCTCGACCTGGGCAACAAAAGCAACTATACTCGGGGTGACGATTCAGGTAGGGTTGTTTCGCTGAAAAACCAAGGATTCATTTCGAAGTCGAGGAGTCAAGCATGATTCGGTGTTCACGGTCTCTGGTTCCGCTGTTTTTACTTTGCGCCGCGGCCGCCTGGACGGCGCCGGCCCTCGCGGTAGCCCCTCAGGAAGAAAGCCCCGCGCAGGAGAGCCGGGATGCCAAGGCGGATGCGCTCGCCGATCAAGTCATGGCGGCCATGGGCGGGGAGCAGAGCTACAACCATGCCCGTTACCTCACCTGGCGTTTCTTTGGCCGCCGTTTCCATGTTTGGGATAAGCACACCGGCGATATCCGCGTGGAAGACGGGAAGGGCTTGGTCGTCATCATGAATATTCAAACCATGCAGGGAAAGGCTTGGCAGGACGGCCAACCCATCGAAGATCCCGCGGTGCTCAAAGAAAAACTTGACTTCGGCTATGGCGCTTGGATTAACGATTCCTACTGGCTGGTCATGCCGTACAAACTCAAGGACCCCGGGGTGAACCTGGTCTACAGCCGCGAAGACAAAATGGAAAACGGCCGGCTCGCGCATGTGTTGACCCTGACTTTTGATGCCGGAATCGGCTTGACCCCCGAAAACAAGTACGAGGTTTTCATCGATAAAGAGACCCATTTGGTGGAACAATGGAGCTTTTTCAAAACCTTTGAGGATGAAGAGCCCCAATTTTCGACGCCCTGGGCTCAATGGCGCCGTTTTGGCAATATCATGCTCTCCGATGACCGCGGAAAATACAAACACACCGACGTCGCCGTTTTTGACGAATTGCCGGTTCCCGCGTTCGAGGGTCCAGATCCCATATCCCTCACGCCCTGACTCTTGCTCTTTTACGCCAAGACGACCCCCATGCGAGCGCGTCTGTCGACCGGTGTGAGCGCCTGGCATCCCGCGGGAGCTCCGGGGAGGACCGCGATCAAAAAACCGGGAAATGCGATTGGCTCGCTCCGGCTCACGGGCGCGACCAGTGAGCGCTGAATCCGCTATTCCCACGTCGAAAAGGGCTGGTCGCTTCGGCGCCATGGGGCTCTATTCACGGACTGGCCCGTCAAAAAGCGAGAGATGAAAAGGGAAGCGGTGGGCGAGGGTCGTTAGTGTGATGAACCCGAAATCCCCGAGTCCGGGGCATCAAAAAAAACAGAGAAATATGCTTGACATCCCCCCCCCGACCTCTAGTAGAATTACAATCTTGCCGGTCGCGAAAAGACCGAGTTGATTGAAAGTTGAAGAAGGGAACAAGACGAGTCAAGAGCGAGAGAGACCCGTCGGAGAAGTTGTATTGGCGGAGACGCTAATGGAGCTGCTCCAAGT
>JBGTRP010001070.1:0-2274 GCA_041940685.1 Acanthopleuribacteraceae bacterium | reverse complement strand
GGATGGCGAAGTGGAGCGCCTCATGACCCTGGCCCGCGCCAAAAGGGACCAACTGGCGGATATTTATTCGGTTACCCGTGAGGTCAACAACCGCATGAGCGTCCAACAGAAAATCGAGTTGATGACCGAGATTTGGCAGGTTATCCTGGCCGATCGCCAAATCGACAAACAGGAAGATCTGTTCGCCCGCAAGATGCAAAAGCTGTTGCGGCTGGATGCGGAGGCCTGGATCGGCGCGAAGCTGGAGGCCAAGCAACGGATGGGGGCCGATAAGCCGGAATCCTAGCCCCTCGAAACACCGCTCTCCGCCCAGTCCCATGCGGCGATTGAGTGGGGACCCCGGATTATGGTACATTTCCCCGCCGGCGCAACCTCGCCGCGAAGCCAAAATATGCAAAGAGGGGTTCCATGTCATACGAACAACGCATCGCGGCCTTGCTAGCGCAAGCCCTGTCGCCCGGTCTGGGGGAGCAAACCCCGAACGCGGAAGCGCTGGCGAGCTGGGTGGAAATCCCCAAAGACAGCAAAAACGGCGATTACGCCTTCCCCTGTTTCCGCCTGGCCAGGCTTTTGAAGAAAAACCCCGCCCAAATCGCCGGGGAGCTCGCGAACGAACTGCAATCCCAGCCCCGCAAAGAATCGGGTCTGACCTCCGTAACGGCCACGGGCCCCTACCTCAATTTCCGAATCGATAAATCAGAGTTGGCCGCTGCCTGGATACCCGCGGTTTTGCATGGCGAGGCTCTCGAGCGGCGCGCCAACCGGGAAAAGCGCGTCATGATTGAATATTCCCAACCGAACACCCACAAGGCGTTCCATGTGGGCCATACCCGAAACGTGGCGCTCGGCGATGCGTTGATCCGCATCTTCGAATGGAATGGTCATGAGGTGGTCGCCGCCAACTACATCGGCGATGAAGGCGCGCATATCGCCAAGTGCCTGTGGTACTTTCGCGAGCATCACAAGGGACCCGTGCCCAGTAAAAACCGGGGCGAATTCTTAGGCGAGCTTTACACCCAAGCAACCATCATGCTCGACTTCAGCTTACTGACGCGCTGCCCGTTGCCTCGGGTCCATACCGCCCGCGTCCGCGCCATTGAACCCTTTCCCGGCAGCAAAAAACTGCGCATCGTCAAGGTGGATGCGGGCTCCGGTGAAGCGCAGGTGATTTGTGGCGGGGTGGACTACCAGACGGGGGATGTCGTGGCCTATGCCGCGAAGGGCGCTCGCATCGGAGGCCGGCTCATCGGAACCCTGGAGAAGGACGGCGTTTCGAGCCGAGGCATGATTTGTAGCGGCAAGGAACTGGGTCTTTCCGAGGATACGGAAACCATTTATTGTTTCCCTCCTGAAACCGAGGCAGGAATTCCGGTTGCGGAGTATTTCCGTATCGAGAGCGCGCTCCCCGAGGATGTCTCCGTGCTCGATGAAATGGAGCGCCGCACCCGCGGCGTGGCCGATACCCTGAAAGCGCTGGAAGCGCGGGATCCCGAAATCGATGCCCTTTGGCAAAAGACCAAGGGTTGGTCCATGGAGGAGTTCCAGGAAATCTACGATTGGTTGGATGTCCGTTTCGACCATGTTTTTTATGAATCCGACGTGGGAGACGCCGGCAAACAAATCGTGCTGGATTATTTCCAGCGCGGCGTATTGGTGAAATCCGAGGGCGCCATCGGCGCGGATCTCTCCGAGTCGGGATTGCCGTTTTTCTTGTTGATCAAATCCGATGGCTCGGGTTTGTACGCCACCAAGGACATCGCGCTCGCCCATGAAAAGTTCGAAAAATTTCATATCGACCAGTCCGTGTACGTGGTCGACGCCTCTCAGTCGCTTCATTTCCAACAGGTTTTCAAGACCCTGGAAAAAATGGGTTACGAAAAGGCCGGCAACTGCTACCACCTTGCCTATGGGCTGGTGGTTCTGCCCGAGGGCAAGATGAGCAGCCGCTCAGGAAACATCATCCTGTTCTCGGAATTGCGCCGGCGCCTCGATGAAAAAATCCGCGAACAGTTCCTGGAAAAATATCGTGGGGATTGGTCCGATTCTGAAATCGAGGAGGCCTCGCGCCGGATCGCCATCGCCACCATCAAATACGGCATGGTGAACCAGGACAACCTCAAGAACATCGTGTTCGATTTAGACGAGTGGACCGCGAGGACCGGCAACACCGGACCCTATCTGATGTACGCCTACGCGCGGACGCGCTCTATTCTCCGGGAAGCGGGCGCACTCGACGAAAGCCAGGCAGACTGGTCCCTGCTCGTCCATGAAACC
>JBGTRP010001069.1:0-2278 GCA_041940685.1 Acanthopleuribacteraceae bacterium | reverse complement strand
CCACGGTTTGCCTGGGGCTCGGCCGGCTCGATGGGCTGGATGTCATGGATATTCAGAATATCCTGCGGCGCCAGGGCAAGGCTCGGCTGGAAGATATCGGCGACATCAGCATGAAGGATCATGAGAGCCTTATCAAGATCGGCGCGGACTCCCTCAGAAACGTGCTCGCCGCGGATGGGCGCCAGTTCAAAAACTTCGAAATTTTCATTTCCAAGGCGCCGGAGAATCCCGCCTGAAGCGGGGCTTTTCTTTAAAAACGATACACACCGCTGGCGGTGGCGTTGTCGCCACTGTCGGCGGTTTCAATAGCGAAATCAAACTGAAATTTGCGGGAAAAGGTCCATCCCAGGCCCAACGCGTAATGTTCGTCATCCTCCTCGAAGCGGTGGAGGAAGAAGATATCTCGCACGCTGGGGTCGGTGTTCTGACCTTCCAAAATTTGGCTGTCCTCGATGGTGTTGGTGGCCGCGTGGTAGGGGTCCAACCAGTAACCCAGACGCAAGGACAGGGGGTAGGTCAAGCCCGAGAAGATCCATTCGAAACCCACATGGATTTCGGTGACATCGGGCATGACCTGAGTCACCAGGGAGTCGGAGACGAGGATCTGTGCAAAGTCGATCAATTCATCGGTAATTTGTGAGTAGTAGACCCGATTGGCGTCGACATTGATGGTCGCCTGATCCACGGGGCGGATGCTGATGCCGAACCCCAGGGAGTCGGGGATTTTGAAATTGCCCTGCGCCACGAAATCGCCCGGCACATTGGGAACCGGACGGGACTTGGTTAGCTCCGCGGTGTAGAGGAACTCCGGTTGGCGCTTGTAGGTGAGGCCCACGGAAAATTCATCGAACACCTGCCACAATAGGCCGGCGATGCCGCCCCAGTCACGGTCCTCGCCACGGGCAAGCTTGTCGACCAGGGCAACGCCGGCAATCTGGGGAAACTCAATGCGAGAATCCGCCTGGTAGTCCAGGTCGCTGTAGAAGAACGACGCGCCCAGGGAGAAACGATCGTTGAAGGCATAGGCCAGTGAACCGCCCAGGTTGATCATTCGCATATCCAGCACATCGCTGGATGGCGGGTTCGCATCGGGCGCGGGGTCATTCTCGCAATTGGGATAAAAATTAGCGGCAAAATCGCAAATGATGATGGAGTCGGTGGTGTAGCTTCGCTGCAGATTAGCCTGCTGGTGGGCAAAGAAACCAAAGCGCCAGCGATCCAGGGGAAAGACCGCGGACAAATAAGGGACTTGGTAAATGTTTTCGGGCGCCTTAGAGGTCTGGAAGTTGTAATCGAACTCGAAGATATTGGTTTGCAAAATCACGCCGGATTGAAAGGGTATCTCATTTTCCTGGCGGTTGTAGTTAAGCTCGAACGCCGCGCTACGGAGGCTGGTTCGAACCATGCCCGCGGGGTTGGCCACGGGCGCGGTGGCATCGTCGGAAAGCCCGATGAAGGCGCCGCCAAAACCCAGAGAACGGGCGCCGGGGTTGCCGAAACGGAACTGCAGATCCCTCGCGCTACGGTTATTATGCTGGGCCCAAAGCGGACAACCCAGCGCCATACAAATTAGGAGCAGCCATCTCATGGAACCCACCTTTAAAACCGGTAAATGCTGGATAGACTATAGACCTGGTTCTCCTCCGCGATATCCCCGGAGAAGTCGAGCGTGAAACGGCCGCCAAAACTCAACCCCACTCCAAAGGTCACATGGTTTTGGTCCCGCGCGAAACGCCTCAGGAATACCGTTTGCCGGGCATCCTGGACGAAGTCACCGGCCTCGTTGAGATATCGGAATAAGACCTGCGTGTCCAGGCTCTCGTTTTGGAGCGCGTGGTAGGGCTCGAACCAGTAACCCAACCGCAGGGCGAGTGGGTACTTGAGCTGGGTAAAAAACCGCTCCACACCCAAATGGTATTCGGTGGTGTCATCGACAAATTGGCCGATTCGAGAGGGATCGTTGTCATTTTCGAAAAAGGCCTTGAAGTCCTCGCTGAGCTCGGAGTACAAGACCCGGTTGACCTCCACCGAGATTAGAAACAGGTCGCTGGGTTGAAAGCTGAAACCCATGCCGAAGCTGTCGGGAACATTGAAACTGGCCGTTCCGCGTTCCTCCTCCACGGGGTTGAAGTTCGCATCCCGGCCCTGGACGACGAAGTCATAGTCGAATTCGGGTTGTTGCTTGTAGGCAAAGCCGATGCGGAAGCGATCGGTAGGCGCGTACAGCAAACCGAGGAACACGCCGGGCGCCGTGTCGCCGCCGTCCACGTCGATGATC
>JBGTRP010001068.1:0-2282 GCA_041940685.1 Acanthopleuribacteraceae bacterium | reverse complement strand
GCCCAGCGGTATTTTCAAAATGGGGGAGGCGCGGCATTACGCGGTGGTCTTGGCCAAGAACGGCGAGGAGACCTATCGCACGGTTTTCCACGAATACACCCATATGCTGACCAAAATGAACTTTCCCTATCTGCCCCTGTGGCTTCACGAGGGTTTGGCTGATTTTATCGAGAGGATCAAGATCCATTCCCGGTCGGTGGATCTTGGCAGGCCTCATGACAGGCACGCAAACCTGCTTTTTCACGCGGAGTGGTTGCCCCTGGAAACCTTTTTTTCGGTTGACCATTCCTCGCCCATTTACCGCGACCCCCTGCTGATCCATCAGTTTTACGCCCAGTCCTGGGCGATTACTCATTACCTGCTGATGAGCCCCTCGGCGCGCGATCAAGGTTTCCTCAGCAAGTATCTGGAACAATCTCGGCGTCATGTGCCTCCGGCTCTTGCCGTGAAATGGGCTTTTGGCGACCTGGACGCATTGGCCGAAGAATTGCGCGCCTACATCGCCGAAAACCGCTATCCCTTTTTGAGAGTGGAAACGCCGATTGCCATTGAGGATAAAGATTTTTCCGTGAAACCCCTGCCCGGGGCTCGAATTTGGGCGCTCAAGGCCGCATTCTTTGTGTCCGAGAACCAAATGGGAAATGCCTATTCAGCTCTGAATAGGGCGGCGTCCGCCGATCCCGAATCGCCCCTGTTGTATGAGGGTTGGGGTCTCTATCACTACAAACAGGGAAATTTCAATGAGGCGCGCGCCGCGTTCGAGGCATCGCTAAAACGAAAAGAACGCAACCCGGTCGCCCATTATTTTATGGGTCGCATCCTTTGCCTGGCGCCACTCGACGAGGCCGCCCTGAAAAAGGCCGAGCGCCATTTGCGCAGAAGCCTGGAAATCCAGCCGGAATTTTCTTCCGCCTTCAGTGAATTGGGCTGGTGTCTCAGCTTCGACCCCAACCGGGCCGATTTGGCGCTGGAAATGCTCAAGCAGGCGATGACCCTGGAAAAAGGGAACCTGCTCCACTGGGGAAAGCTCTATGATGCGCTGATGCAAATAGGCAAAACAGACGAGGCCATCCAGGTGGCTCAAATGATCCTCAACTATGCCGGAAATGATGGGGCCAAGGAAGAAATTCGCCGAATGGTGGAGCGGGCGCTCGACCAAAAAAAACAAATGGAAAGCCTTGAGCGGATGGCGCTTCCCCGTTAACATGCGAGGTAATCGCCTTGGTTGGCCATGAGGCCCTTTCCTGAGTCCTCCAGGGGCGGCCGGGCAAAATGGGGGTTGGTAATCATGGAATTCGGTAGAGTCTTGGTGCGAAGCATTCGCAAAAGCTGGTGGTTCTTGCTGGTGTGCGTGGGCGTATTGTCCGCGCAAGACAAGGTGCTATTTACCCACGAATCGATCTATCACCCGGTCATTGCCAGCGAGGGCATGGTCTCCAGCCAGCAATACCTGGCCACGCGGGCCGGGTTGGAAGTGCTGCGCGAGGGGGGCAACGCGGTGGATGCCGCGGTCACCGTGGCCTTTACCCTTGCGGTGACCTTGCCGCGCGCGGGCAACTTGGGTGGCGGCGGTTTCATGCTTATCCGCCTGGCGGAGGATCGAAAGGTGGTTGCCGTGGATTACCGCGAGCGGGCGCCCCTGGCCGCGACCCGCGATATGTTTCTGGATGCCAATGGCGAGGTGGATAAGGAGAAGTCTCGCCATAGTTATCTTTCCGTTGGGGTGCCCGGCACCGTGGCCGGTTTGACCGCCGTGCTTGAGCGGCATGGCACAATTTCCCTTAAACGGGCCCTGCAACCGGCGATCGAATACGCCTCGGAGGGCTTTCCCATCGACCATGAATTCGCACTCTCCCTGCGCGATGCCAAGCAGCGGATGTCCGCCTCGCCCGCGGCCATGGATATTTTTTTCAAGGCCAAGGGCGAACCCTATGAACCCGGCGAAATGCTGGTTCAAAAAGATTTGGCCTGGAGCCTGCGCCAAATTCAGAAACATGGGGCCGATGCCTTTTACAAGGGAAAGCTGGCCCAACGGCTGGTAGGCGACATCATCTCCAATGGCGGCGTGATGACCATGCGCGATATGGAGAGATATCAGCCCGTTTTCCGAGAGCCGGTGAAGGGAACCTATCGCGGTTACGAAATCTGGTCCATGCCGCCTCCCAGCTCCGGCGGGGTTCATCTGATTCAAATGCTCAATATTTTGGAAGATTATCCCATTGCCGAAATGGGTCACAACCGCGCCGCCACCATCCATGTAATGGCGGAAACCATGAAGCTGG
>JBGTRP010001067.1:0-2283 GCA_041940685.1 Acanthopleuribacteraceae bacterium | reverse complement strand
CTGGCGGACGGCAACCTGGAGAGCTTGAAAAAAGGCATGTTGGGAAAATGACCCCGGGCCCGAACGGGTTTTCAGGGTAATTTTGGCTGTATGAGAGTTTTTTGTATAATGAACGGTTTGTGATCTTTCGATGCGAGGAGGCGTTGGTAAGGTGAAGATCGGCTCGTTATCGCTATTCTTTTTATTTCTATCCGGGTTCGCGCAAACCGGTCCCAGCGGGCCTGCGAAACCCTCTCCAAACGTGGTGATCATCTCGGTGGACACCCTCCGCGCGGACCGCCTTTCCGGCTACGGCTACGCCCGCAACACCTCGCCGAACATCGACAAGCTCATGAGCAAGGGCGTGAAATTTACACAGGCCCGCACCATTGAACCGCTGACCGCGCCCGCGCTCGCCTCGATGATTACGTCCCGGTATCCTCATGACCATGGCGCCAGCCGCAATGGTTTGCCCATTTACGAGGGGTTGCCCTCGGTGACCAAGCAACTCGCGGGAAAGGGCTACCGCACCGCGGCATTGGTCAGCAACTGGACCCTGCGCGATGGACTGCTTAGATTGGGAGAGCACTTCGATCAATACGAGGAAGTGTTCACCCGCAAACGCTATTTGGGATTGTTCCTTTCCGAGGCCGATGCGGAAGACCTCACCGATGAAAGCCTGAAATGGATGCAAAAAAACAAAGGGGATCAGCCCTTTTTCCTTTGGGTCCACTACGTGGAGCCACATGGACCCTACCGTTTGCAAAAGCCCTATCTTGAACAGTTGAAATTGCCCAAACGCGATTCCTATTCCGCCTCCGATCGTTATGACAGCGAGATCGCGTTTAACGATGACGAGATCGGCAGGCTGCTACGGGGCGTCTACGCGGTGTCGCCGGAAGAAAACACACTCATCGTGTTCGTCTCCGACCATGGCGAGAGCCTGGGCGAGCACAACTATTGGGGGCATGGCCGCCATCTGTACGAACCCACGCTGCACATTCCCATGTCTATCACCTGGCCGGGCAGGATCGCGCCTCAAACGGTGTCCGCGCCCGCGCTCATCACCGATATCCCCACCACCATACTCACCCTGACCCATACGCCCGTTCCTCCGGAATTCATCGGATTTGACTGGACTCCCGTTCTTGATGGCAAGGCCAAACAGCCCATGGAGCGCGTCACCTATTTCCAGGCGCACAAGGGCGCCGTGCAAACCAAGATGGGTCCGGACCGCAGGCGTCAGAAGGGGTTGCTAGAGCTGGCCGTGATGCGGGAAGGAAATAAAGAGATCTTCCATGTGAAGCACATGTCCCGCAAGATATTCGACCTCCAGGCGGATCCCCTGGAGCTCCACAACATCGCGGAAAAGGGGTCCAAAATTTCACAAGCCCTGATGCAGTGGGCGCTCGAGGTGGAGCGCGGCCTGCACAAGGCCATGGAACGGCCGGATTACATGACCGATCGCGACCTGGAAATGATGCGCTCCCTGGGTTATATCGAATAAACCCGCCTTGCTTAGGCGGCCTCGGACGCGTCCTCCGCGGTTTGCCAGCCCTTCCAGCCCTCACGCCACACCGCCCAGCCGCCCACCACCAGGCAAAAAAGGTAGAAAAGCCCGCGGTGAAGCAGGGCGCCCGCGGTGGCGATCTCGCCCGAGATCCCGGCCGCGGTGTAGAGCTTGATCAGGAAAAGCTCGGTAACCCCGATACCTCCCAAAATACCCAGCGC
This sequence comes from Acanthopleuribacteraceae bacterium, assembly GCA_041940685.1. Lineage (GTDB taxonomy): Bacteria > Acidobacteriota > Holophagae > Acanthopleuribacterales > Acanthopleuribacteraceae > JBGTRP01. The sequence continues at coordinate 573 of JBGTRP010001067.1, read as the reverse complement.
CGTTCCGCCCAAATAGCCGAACATCACCGCCAAGGTCACCGAAACCAACGGCGCATCCGCGCCCAAACCGATCAGCACCAATGCGTTTGATCCACAGAACAAGCCGTAGGAAATCGCGGAAAGCAAAATATCGCCGCAATAGATTTGGCGCGCGCTGCCATTGCGCAACAGGGGCGCGAACAGGTCCTTCGCGCGGCTTGGCCCCTCCCGGCGATCGCCGTGTTTGCGGTCCATGTTGCGGAACTTCTTGGGCAACCAGCGCCGCAGCCGGTCGGCATGGCCCGACTTTTGGGTCCAGGACCACAGGGGCTGGCGCAGAAAAGGCCAAGCAAGGGTAAAACCCAAACAGAGCAGGCCTCCCGCGATCATCGGCGTCCGCCAATCATTGTCGGGAAACACGAGGGCCGCCCCCAAAAGCGAGGCGCCCACCAAAAAGATATTCCCCAGCAGGCTCGAAAACTGGTCCGTCAACACCCAGCCATATGCACTGAAAAAGGACCAACCCTGCTTTTTCTTGAGAACCGCGGCGCGAAAAAACCCGCCGCCAAGCTTGGCGGTCGGCGTCACCAAATT
>JBGTRP010001066.1:0-2290 GCA_041940685.1 Acanthopleuribacteraceae bacterium | reverse complement strand
CAACGAGACCGGAGCCGCGCCGCGGCCGGACCTCGGCGAAGCCTGCATCCATCAGGTTTTCGAAAACCGGGCCCGGGTCATTCCGGATGCCGCCGCGGTCGCATACGAGCAATCCCTTCTGACCTTCGCGGCGCTCGACCAAAAGGCGAACCGCGTGGCGCGCATGCTGGCGGAGGCCGGCGTGGGGCCGGGTTGTCATGTGGGTTTGTGCATGGACCGTGATCCCGATTTGATCACGGCGGTCTTCGGGATTTGGAAAGCGGGCGCCGCCTACCTGCCCATGGAGCCCAGCGACCCATCCGCGCGTTTGGCGTTCATGGTGAAGGACAGCGGAACCCGGTGGGTGGTTGCCAAGGGACGCGCAAAAAGGCGCTCGCTGGCCGATGCGCTTACCGGTCCGCAGAACGCGGGGCCTATCGCGGTCTTGGATCTGGACGAGGCGCTTTCCCAAGGAGACCGCGCTCCCGCGACCCGAGTCGAGCCGACCTCCGATTATCTTGCTTACGCCATTTACACGTCCGGATCCACGGGCGTACCCAAGGGCGTTTCGGTCGCCCACGGCGCTCCCTTGAATTTGCGGCGGGGCCTGGAAAAGCTGGTTTACGATGGAGGCTCGCCGCTCCACATCAGCATGAACGCGCCGATTACCTTCGATGCCTCCGTCCAGCAAATCATCATGCTGACCGCGGGTTACTGCCTGCATATCGTGCCCCAATCCACGCGTTTGAACGGCTCGCAATTCGTGGATTACCTGTGGCGCCGCGGCCTGGAGGGGTTGGACTGTACCCCAACCCATTTGAAGGCTTTGGTCGCCAGCGGCCTCCTGACCAAACCCGGGATGAAGCTTGTCAAGGTGTTGGTCGCGGGCGGCGCGATCGACCCGCCGCTTTGGGATCAATTGGCGGCCTGCGAAGCCGTGGATTTTTACAATATTTACGGGCCCACCGAATGTACGGTGGACGCCACGGGCTGCCCTATCGCCCAGAGGGTTGGCGACGTGAGTATTGGGCGGCCTCTGCTGAATTACCGCGTATTCCTTTTGAACAGGTTCTCAAGCCTTGCGCCGCTCGGCGTACCCGGCGAGCTCTGTATCGCGGGAGCGGGCTTGGCCCGTTGCTACCTGGCCCGTCCCGATCTCACCGCGGTGCGCTTCATCCCGGACCCCTACTCCGGCGAGAAAGGCGGCCGGCTCTATAAAACAGGCGACCTGGCTCGATTCCTGGATGACGGCAGGCTCGTCTTTCTGGGACGCATCGACCAACAATTGAAACTGCGCGGATATCGCATCGAGCCGGGCGAGATCGAGGCGCATATCCGCTCCATGGATGGCGTCATCGATGCGGTGGTCGCCGCCGTCTCGGCCGCGGAAGGAGGCGAGCCCCAATTGGCCGCCTATATCCTGGGCGAATTCGATCCCGGGAAGCTGCGTTCAAAGCTCGGCGAACAGTTCCCCGAACACATGGTGCCGGTATGGTTTGTCCGCCTGAAATCGTTGCCGCTTACGGCAAGCGGCAAGCTGGACCGCCAGGCCCTTCCCCGGCCCGCGGCAACCGTGAAAAAAACGCCGCCGCGGACTTCCGCCGAAATTCGGCTGGCCCAAATCTGGGCCGCTCTCCTGGGTCATGATGAGATCGGCGTGGAGGAGAGTTTTTTTGAACTGGGCGGACATTCCCTGCTGGCCACGCGGCTCGTCACGCGGGTGAGCGAAGCGTTCGGGGTCGAGCTGCCGCTGCGCGTGCTATTCGACAACCCCAATATTGAAAAAATCGCGGCCTACCTGGAGGAGAAACAGTCCGCTGCGGGGCTCGGCGAGTCGGAGGCGATCCGCCCCCTGGCCCGTGGCGAGCGCGCGCCGCTTTCCTTTTCCCAGGAACGCCTGTGGTTTCTCCACCAGGCGGGCGAGAGCGCTTCGGCATACAACCTCCCGTCCTATTTGAAATTATCGGGGACCCTGGATGTGGCGGCCCTCGAACATGGCGTGGGCCGGGTGGTCGGCCGCCACGAGGTCTTGCGCACCCACATTTCCGTGCGCGATGGGAAACCCGCTCAGATGGTGACGCCCCCGAGGGAAAACCCTTTGCCCACCATCGATCTGAGCGGGATCGCCGCGCAACGGCGGTCGGGAATCGTTCAGGATTTGGCGTTTCAAGAGAGGGCGCGTCCCTTCGATCTGGGCGTGGAGCCGCTCTACCGATTGCTGCTTTTGCGAACCGGCAAGGATCATATCCTGCTGTTGACCATGCACCATATCATTTCGGATGAATGGTCGATGGGCGTGCTCGTAAGGGAG
>JBGTRP010001065.1:0-2295 GCA_041940685.1 Acanthopleuribacteraceae bacterium | reverse complement strand
CGGTTTCCGCGAATGGATTCAACGGGTGGTGGACGCGGGCGACGTGTTCGGCCCCGAGAATGTGATTCCCAATTTTGTCGGCGGCGTGGAGATGAACAGCCTCTGCGGCTTTCGCGACGTAGACCGAGCCGTGGCCCATACCCGCGAGGGTTTGGATTGGTTTATGTCGCGCAAAATCGTGCCGCGTTTTACCACCTGGTGCCCCGAACCCCTTGCCGCGCTGGGTCCCCAGGAACCGCCTCCCCTGGAATACTTCTGTAAGTTGTTACTCTCCTGGCGGGAAATCTTCACCCATTACGGACTCAAGGTGCCGCCAGGCTACGGAGAGCCCGGACCCGGCAAAGCGGTTTTTTCGGTGAGCGCGTTTATGGATGTTTTGGACGAAAAGGCCCTCATGCCGGCCAGCCTCGATGGACCCTAATTCGTTTCCGCCCGCTACTTACAGAATTTGAAATAGCCCATGAAATTCTTGACCTCGTTGATATCGCAGATGGTTCCCGTCAAATCCAGGTCGGTCAGGGCCGCGCTCGGATCGGGATCGGGCTCGTAAAGAATGGCCATCCTCGTTTTCGTATCGCTCTCGCAGGAGACCAGGAGAATCGTGGCAATGCCATCCTCGGAGCGGCCCTGGTCCAGGTTGATATCGCCTCTTTGGGTAAAGTAGAGGAAGCTCTGGTCCTCGAGTTGGAAAACACCGCGGTCGATGATTTCCTTGGTATCCACGTTGATGTTGTTCTCCCGCAACACATCGGGATCATTCGTCTTGCCCTCGAAATAATCCTGCAATTCCTGCTGTTTTTTACCCCTGAAGAAAAAGGAGATGTAGATCATGCCCTTGTTGCCCAGCTTGGGGTCATTGTCGGCGTCCTCGCCCTCTTGCCACTCATTCCGCGGCTGGTTGGAGATGATCGACATTTCCATAATGAAAGGGATCTTCATGGCGAAGCTCGCGTAATAGCCGGGCGGCAAGGCGTCCGTACCCAAAACCTGGAGGGTGCGTGGCTCGGGGTCCTTGAAGTCTTCGCCGAAGCTTTGGGCTTGTTTGTAAAAAAAGATACCCGCGGCAAGGCCAACGATGAGCACCAAGGACCCACAACCCACGCCGATGATCAAACAGGATTTGCTTCTCTGAGCCATTTGCGGCCCCCCTTAATTTCGAATGGGAAAAGACGGTTGAATTTATAGTATTCGAAAAAGTGGGAGCGATCAACGGGGAAATGCGGATCGGGCGGCCTGCCGCCATGAAGGGAAAGCGCCGTTGATCAGGCCTCCGCTTCCGTGGGCGGATGATTGACCGCGCCGGGAATCATGCCCACCACGTTCGAGAGCCAGTGCAATGGACCCGAGCGGTAAAGGCTCATTAAGCCCAAAAGTGCAATCACGGCCACACTGATGTAATCCGTAATGGACCAGCCATGAGCATGCATTTGAAATACGTCCAGTTGCCCTGGCGTGTAAATGAGGTTAATCAGAAAACCAGATGCGGTCGCCAAAACAAACGCCGTGGCCGCTAGTTTGATGCCGGTCCCGCGTCCGAACGCCTTGTTGACGGTAAGCACGGTAGCCACGTTGGTGGCGGGCCCGGCGAAGAGGAACACCACCACCGCGCCAACGGAGAAGCCGTGCTGCAGCAGGATCAGGGCGAAAGGAACCGAGGCCGATGCGCAAACATAAAACGGAATTCCCAACGCGCCCAGCAGGAGCACATCCCAGGCGCCCACCATTTCACCGAGACTGGATACGGGCCAAATGGTTTGGGCCACGGCCGCGATGGTGAGGCCGAAAAACACGAAGGGAAAAATATCGTCCACCAAATCCACGGCCGCGAACCTCCACCATTTGGGCCGCGCCGCGGCCGTTGCGGCTTCCGACTTCTTACAACAGGAGGCTGGGGGTTCCGCGACAACGGGTTTGAGCGGCAGGAAGCGAACCGCGATCAGGGCGATTCCGATGGGCAGAATCATGGCTACGAGCAAGCGCACCGTGGAAAATTTCCAACCCAAAAGCTTGACCGAAAGCAGGTAGGAATCGATGCCCAACTCGGGTGTGGCGATGAGGAAGGCGATCAGGCAGGCGGGCGGGACGCCTTTTTTGGCCAGGCTCAAAAAGAGCGGCAGCACGCCGCAGGAACAGATGGGCAGAGGCAGGCCGAAACCCATGCCCTTGACGCTTTGCATCAGCGGCGTGCCTCGGCTGAGCCAGGTAATCGGAGAGGTGGGCATATAGGCGTGGAGCAGACCCGAAATGATCAGACCCAATAATAGATAGGGCGCGGTTTCCTTGACCAGAATCAAG
>JBGTRP010001064.1:0-2309 GCA_041940685.1 Acanthopleuribacteraceae bacterium | reverse complement strand
TCACCCTTTTCGGCTATGATCGCGACGGTGTTTTCCTGGGCTCAAGGGATATGGTTCTGCCGCGTTTTGGACGGGTTGAAATGGCCGCCAACCAGTTGCTGGAAGGCGCAACCCCGGCTTGGGTCAAATTGGATGCGGGTTCGCCCATCGCGGGTTACGTGCGCTACGAGCACACCGACGGCAAACGCGTTTCTATGCTCCCCTTACAGCACTTTCCAGGCGATCGCGTCCAAGTGGCGCAGCTCAACCAATTCGAACTGGCGGGCGCTCCCGAAATCGTGTTGATCAATGCCTCAGAGGGTGAGGGCGCGGCCACGTTGCAGCCGCTGGTCCAGGGCAAATTCGACAAGGCCCCGCTCAAGGCGGAACCGCTGTTGATTCCCGGCTTCGGCGGCCCCTTACAGCAAACCGCGATCCGTTACGAAACCTCTTTCAATAAAGACGATCTCAAGTTCTTTTGGGACACCATCCAGAGCGAGGGCGACCTCAGCCTGTTGGGGGTACAGCATTTCGGGATGTCCACGGAATCCGAACCCGCCATGAGCTCCATCGCCCTGCCCTTGGATACCTACCGCTATATGGCGGCCTTTCCTCTGATTCCCGACACCACGCGCTACGATACCAACCTGGTGTTGATCAACACCTACAACACGCCCTTGAATGTGCTGCTCACGGTCCACTTCGAAGAAAAGGAAGCCGACACCCTGCTGATCGAGATGGCGCCAATGGAAAAACGCCTGCTGGAGTTCGACAATCCCTATTCCGTTCCCCACGCGCCCCGCGCCACCTGGTACCAAATCAAACCCTTGGAGGGCGGGCTGATTGGTTTTCAACTGTTCGAGGACAAGCAAACGGGCGCCATGGCCGCGTTGGAAGCCACGCAAGACCCCTCCAGCCTGGTGTACCTGCCCTATACGCCGCACAATGAAAACCGCATCACCACGCTGACGCTCATCAACCCAACCGGGACGCCCTCAAGCATTTACGCGGCCGGCTTTAACGACCAAGGCAAAATTGTGGCCTTGAAAACCAACATCACCCTGCAACCGTCTCAGAAAAAGGTCATGACCACCGCGGATCTGTTCGGCGCCAAGGCCGAGGCCGTCTCCTGGACCCGAGTCGCTTCCAACGATGGCGATGTAAGCGTGACCGCGCTGATCAGTTCCCCATCCGGCGACGATATGGCCGCGCTGCAGGGCATTGGCGGCGGCGCCAATGTGGGCGCGTTTTATTTTGCCGATTTCGAACAATTCACCATGCCGCGCCTGTTGGACCAGGGTTGGGCGGGTTACTCCTTCGATCAATACTTTCGGCCCGCGCGCACCCAATTTCACCGGGATCATTATTTCGACGAATCGAACCTGCCCGCCCCCGGCCAGTTCTTCATGGAAACCGCGTTCAAGGGCTTTGGCGGTAACCTGCCCAACGCCCAAGACCTCTACGTGGGCTACGAACCCGTCTACACCCAGCTCAACCAACCCTTCCTGGACGCGGAAAACGATACCGTCGCCTTCCTCTCGCCCTTTTTTGAGGTGCCCTGCTCCGGCGATTACTATATCTCCTACCATATGCGCTTTTTCAACCCCATCCACGCGAGCAAGCCCGGCCGTTATGGGCTGATCATGCGCGAGGAAGGCTCCAATCAATGGATTTGGTTCGGCATGGAGGGCCGGGTGCTGCATGACCCGCCGCCCACCATCTTCGATTGCTGGGAGGAAGTCTGCTACAACGGCCGTTGGATCGTGGCCACGGCCTGGCTGCCCTTCGAGATGAAGCTGCCCGAACAGTTTCTGGGGAAACGCATGCAGCTCGGTCTCTTTTTCGATCACCCGCCCGACCATCGCAAAATCGACGGACCCACCTATTTCATCGACGCGGTGCGCATTATGCCGAGTCGCTTGGACCGAAGCCACTTCTTCCCCACCGCGGGATTCGGCATCATCGAGACCGAACTCCCATCCCAATAAGCCGGGAACCGGCCGCCGAAACCGAATCCAAGGAAGCCGCCCTATGCTCACCGAGGCTCAGTCCAAATTTCTCGCGCGCAGACGCTCGCTCTCCAAATCCTGGCCCTGGGTGGGGATTCTGCTAATTGTTCTGGTTCTGGTTCTCTATGGTTTCCTTTTCTGGCGCACGCCCACCCTGGTCAATCCTTACCATGTGATGGCGCGGGTCGAGGCCCAGCTGCGCACCCGGGAGGCGTCGAGGGAGCGGCAGCCCTACCAGGGCAAGGTGACCGCCGCGGTCGGGCCGGGCTCGGTGCTCGCCGGCAAGTACCGGCTGGAGGAAGAGCTCGGCGCCGGCAGCTT
>JBGTRP010001063.1:0-2309 GCA_041940685.1 Acanthopleuribacteraceae bacterium | reverse complement strand
GGTGCGCAGGGATTCATGGCGCTGGATGAGGCGGGTGAGCGCGGCTTCCAGGGAGGCGGGATCGAAGGCGCCCTCGATGCGCAGCGCGCCGGGCAGGTTGTAGGCGGGGTTGCCGGGCTGGAAGCGGTCGATGAACCACAGGCGTTGCTGGGCGAAGGAGAGAGGCGAGTGTTGCTCGCGGGAGACCGGCAGGATGGGCGAGGCCTGGGCCGATAGGGATGCGTCGGAAGCCTCCAGAAATGCGGCCAGCCCGGCGATGGTGGGTTCCTCGAAAAGCAGGCGCACGGGAATCTCCACACCCAGATCCCTCCGCATGTGGGAAACTACTCGTGTCGCCAGTAGGGAGTGTCCACCCAGTTGGAAAAAGTCTTCGTTCACACCCACGGGCTGGATCTCGAGTATGGCCTCCCATATTTTGACCAGATCCCATTCGAGCCTTGTTTGAGGCGCGACGTACTGAGCCACCGCCCCGCGGTTCCAGTCCGGCTCGGGCAACGCGGCGCGATCCAACTTGCCGTGGACATTCAAGGGCAGCGCTTCCAGGCTGACAAAGACGGTGGGGATCATGTAACCGGGAAGCTCGGCCTTGAGCGCGCGGATCCAGCCCTGTTCCGCGGTCGGCCATGGCGTTTCATTGAGGACGGCGACGAGGTAGGCGGTGAGCCGGGGTTCTCCCCTGGGGTCTTCGCGTACTAAAACAGCCGCGTCCGCTATATTTCCCAGCCCCCGCAGACAGGCCTCGATCTCGCCAACCTCGATGCGGTAGCCGCGTAGCTTCACCTGGAAATCGATGCGGCCCAGGTAATCGATGCGGCCGTCATTCGCGTAGCGGGCCAGGTCTCCGGTGCGGTAGAGGCGTTCGCCGCCGATTCCGGTGGCAAAGGGGTGGGGGACGAAGCGGGTAGCGGTGAGGTCCGGCCGACCCAGGTATCCTCGGGCCAGGCCCGAACCGCCAATGCAAAGCTCGCCGGGTAGTCCGATGGGTTGGGGTTGTAGCCCGTGATCGAGAAGGTAGGTGGTGACGCCGGGTAACGGCCGGCCGATATGGGGTTTGGCCTCGCCATCGGAGATTGCGGTGAGGGTGGCGTCCACGGTGCATTCGGTGGGCCCGTATAGGTTGAAGAAGCGGGTGGAAGGAAGGCGGCAGAGCTCTTGCCAGAGCGCCGCATCCACGGCCTCACCGCCGAGCAGGACTCTAGCGGGAAGTCGTATGTGGGTTCCGTCCGGGAGAGCCGTGAGCAACTCGCGCAACAACGAAGGCGTGATATCCAAAACATCGATACGAGTCCGCGTGAGAAAGGCAAGCAGCGCGGCAGGATCGAGCCGTAGGGCTTCGGGTAACACAACCAGGGTGTGGCCCGCCAACAATTGCAGCCATTGCTTGACGGATGTATCGAAGGCCAGGGGTCCATTGAGCGTGACCCTGGCCTGAGCATCCGGTTCGGTTCGAGGGTCCAAGCCGAATATGGCCGCGGCGAGGCGGCTGACCGCCTGTTGGCGGATCATGACGCCCTTGGGCCGACCCGTGGAGCCGGAGGTGTAAATCACATAGGCCAGGTGATCGGGCATCGGCTCGTGATTGGTTATCGAGGAAAAGGGTAATTCAGGGCCATCATGGAGCTCAACGACTTCCCCTTCGTAATTCGCGAGTCGGGAGGCTAAGGTGGGCTGCGTCAGGACGAGCGTGACGCCGGCATCCCGAAGCATGAATTCGATGCGGTCATCGGGGTAGGTTGGGTCGATGGGTAGGATCGCCGCCCCAGCGCGTAGGATGGAAAACAGACCGATAAGAGCATCGACGGATCGCTCGGCCAATAGGGCGACCAGGATGTCTGGACCCGCCCCGCTGGCGCGTAAATGACGGGCCAAGGACCGAGAATGTTTATCGAGTTCGGAGAAGCTGAGCTGTCGGGCAGGATGAACGCCGCTTGGTGTTTCGGAAGCCTGGCATTCCACGGAAAGAAGCGCGGCGGCATCAGGCCTGCGGCGGCAAATGCTGAGCAGTGCTTGTCGCAGGGGAGTGGGCGCCGGGGTATCCCCCTGGGTGCGGTTCCAAACGGAAAGTAACCGCTCTCGTTCCTTGTCGCCGAGCAGGTTCAGTTGCGAGACGGGCCGATGCGGTGTCTCGATCGCGCCGCGAAGTAAGGCCACAAAGTGATTGGCCATCCGGCGGATGCTCTCCCGCTCAAATAGGGCTAGGTTGTAATTGAAACTGGCCAGAATCTTGGCCTTGGGTCCGGGCAGTTCGTCGCAAACGAGGCTGAGGTCAAATTTGGTGGCGCCCTGATCGAGATCCCAGGCGGTGGCGT
>JBGTRP010001062.1:0-2316 GCA_041940685.1 Acanthopleuribacteraceae bacterium | reverse complement strand
CACCTGTTCTCCGATCCTGCAACGTCAAATTGAAACCATCGACCCGCGTCTCATCGTGGTGTTGGGCGGGACGGCCCTGCGGTTTTTCAAGGGTGCGGACGCCTCGATCATGCGCCTACGCGGAAAATTTTTTCAGTGGAAAGATTACACGGTCATGCCCACTTTCCACCCGGCCTATGTGTTGCGCAACCCCCGCGCCAAACGCGATGTATGGGAGGACATGCAAAAGGTGATGGCCCACCTCAGGGGGGAGAGCTCCTAACCATCCGATGAGAGACTCAGGCTGGGAAGCACTTCCAAGACATGGCGGTAGGCCGCCCGATACACCGCCTCCTTGAACCAAACCGCTCCCTCTGGGACGGAGGCCAGCGGCCGCCATTGCAATTGCCGAAACTCGGGCGTTTCGGCCCGACCCACATCCGGTATTTCGTTCGCGCCCAAGCGCACGATGAAGTAAAGCTGTTCCTGACCGATATTGGGTCGGAAGCGGTCGTAGAACCGTTCCGGGAAGCGATAACGCAGCCGGAAGGGAAAAGGGTAGACAATATCGAGCTTCGCGACGCCGGTCTCCTCGCGAACCTCGCGCAACAAGCCGCGCTCGGGCGCCTCCCCCGGGTCCAGGCCCCCCTGGGGCCATTGCCAGCAGCCCGGCGTGTCCAGGCGCTCGCCCAATAGAATTTCCGTATCGCGCTCGTGATGGGGCGCGGTGCTTGTGGCGCGCAGGATGAGAGCCGCCACATTGAGGCGAAAGGGTCCCGCTCCCTCGCACAGCGGTTCGGGCCGGGCTAGGACCGGCGGCTCATGAATGGGGTAATTTTGCCAAGACTTCATCGTGCTCGGGGAACCGTTCGGTTTCGTGTTTCGAGAAAATCAACTTTCGGTCCGCGAACACGTCGAAAATGCCCTTGGATCCCTCTTCTAACTCTGCTTCGATGCCGGTTTCTTCTTTCAAATAGGCCGCCAGACCGGCGGCTTTGGGCAGGTAGTTTCAAACGCCGCAGTAAATAATTTTAATATGCATGTTGTCGAGCCCCTTCCATGGTATTTGCCGCTCATCATAACATGGGGGCTCGCGTTTCCGGTTCAGAGTCCCTGCTCCCATCCGACCATCGGAAGACAGGTCTGATAATTCTCGGAATCCCTTAAGAAAATGTGGCGAGCTTGAGCAGGCGGCCGTACAGGTAGAGGCACTCCTCGTCGGTTTCCTGGTCCATGCGCTCCTCGATGAGATCGGCGTTGAGTTGGTATTCGTCGGCGTAATCCAACAGGTATTCCAGGTAGAAGGAGCGAAAATCCGAACGGGGGTCGGATAGGGCGCCCTCCGCGGCGATTTGCAGGGCCTGGCCCTCGGGTTGGGTGAGGCAAACCACCATCATCGCGTTCAGGCGTTCGATGCCGAAGGCCGTCCGCAACTGTTGGCGGGCCAAGCGGCCCAACTCGCCCGAATCCCGATGGGCGATCATGCTTTCAATTTCCGCTCGGCGCTCTTGGGGGAAGAGCGCGGATCGGGAGGGAAACAGGAGGATGGCCACACAGAGGATCGCCGCGGCCGCGAGCCCGAACCCAAGCGGATTGAATTGAATTCTGTTGGGCTTGCGATCGGGGAGCGAAACGGCCAGGTTCCGCCGGTAGCGGGCCATCTCCTTCTCATCGGTTTGAATATGCCCGTAGGAGGACCCTAACTCGGGTTTGTTTGCCATAGCAGCACCTCATGGTCTTGCTTGATCTTTGCCCGCGCCCGGTTCAAGTGACTCTTCACGGTTCCCTCGCTCCGGCCCAGCAGGTCGGTGATTTCCTCCAGGCTCCATTGCTCCACATAATACAAATGAAAGCAAATCCGTTGGGGACCCTTCAGGCGGGAAAGGGCATTGTGAATGGCGGATAGCTTGGCGCGCCGCTCTAAATTAGGAGGCGGCTGCGCCCCCTCGGGGAGTTGGGCCCGGGGTTTTTGCTTCCGCATGAAATCGATGCAGCGATTGAAGGCGACCCGGTAGAGCCAGGTCCGGAATGAGGATTGGAAGCGGTAGTTTTTGAGGGACAACCAGCATTGTAAAAAGATCTCCTGGTAGAGATCCTCGCGATCGTAGAGATCGCCGCAGAAACGGAAAATGACCGACATGATCTGCCGGTCGTGTTGGGCGAGCAGGTCCAGAAAGGCGTCTCGATCGCCTTTCTGAGCCCGTTCGATGCGTTGCCGTTCCATCAGTAGGCGAAATCCAGGGTAATTTGGCCCTTGTGGGTTTCCAGCTCGATGCGTCGCTGACCATTTCCGATGCGGTGGGATACGCGACTGGAGCCGCGGTCTTTCTCCACGGG
>JBGTRP010001061.1:0-2332 GCA_041940685.1 Acanthopleuribacteraceae bacterium | reverse complement strand
CAACGGGTTAGGCGCATATATTTCTATAAAACCAGAAACAAGTATTTAAAATTTGAGATCGCAACACCATCCCTGGTCATAGTATGGTCATCGAGTATAATCACAGGCGGCACGCGCGCGCACCCGCCTCATTACCCCATGCCCCAGCCTAGGGGATCCAAGCGCGAGCGGAACCCCCAACGTCGGCGGGTCATTCCGGTTGTCCCAACCTTCGGTTTCAAGCCTGTGACGGAAGGGTCGTCCATGGTCAACCGGCCAAGAACGGAGTAATCATGTCCGAGCCGCCTCTGGTTTCCGTCATCATCCCCACCAAGGACCGGCCCAAACGGCTGCGGCGCGCGTTGGAAAGCGTGTTGGCGCAGACTTATCCGCATTGGGAGGCGATCGTGGTCGACGATGGTTCCCAACCCGCGGTCTCTCTGGAAGGATTGCCGACCAATATTTCGGTATTACGGGTTCCCCTGTCTAAAGGGGTGGCCCACGCCCGCAACCTGGGACTTGATCATGCCAAGGGTTCGCTGATCGCATTTTTGGATGACGACGATGCCTATTTGCCCGAAAAATTGGCATTGCAGGTTGACTATCTCCAGCATAATCCCGGAATCCATCTCGTCTTTTCCAAGGTTCGCATCGTCGATCGTCACGGGGGCGTTCGCCATCATGTAGTGGGCGGCCATACACATAACACCCTGAAAAACTTCAGCTTTTTCAACATTATCCATACCAATTCGGTCTTGTTCCGGCGGGAGGTTATCGAGACGGTCCGTTTCGATGAAAGACTGGAGAAGTACACGGACATGCAATTTTTTCTGGCGGTTTCGCTCCAATTTAAGATCGCCTGCCATCCCGTCACGGTTGCCATCTGGAACCATGGCTACGACCCCAGCCAGCTTTCCACCCCCCGGTACCGGCGCAACTACCGCAATTTCCGCATCATCTGTGAAATCTTCGAGGATTACATCAAGCGCCACCGCCGCCTGCGCACGCGCTATTTCGGAAGGCTGGCCTACCAGGCGCTGCGTTGCCTCGACTTGAGGGGCGCCCTTCGCGCGCTAGGAAAATTAATCGTTTAGGCCTTCCCCGGAGAGGATGCTCTCCCACCCAAATGCCGCGTTTGCAAAGATCAAGCCTTGTTTCGCGGGTTGTACTGGAAAAAAAGATTTACAAGAACAAGGGCTGAAACCATGCTAGGATGATCGCCAACCTCGGCGTACTTCGGTCTACGCCGTTTCCTGTCGAGCCTCATTTCGACGGTCATTTTTTATTTTTTGCCTAGACCGTCCGGGCGCATCTGCTTTCAGTAGGCCAAAAACAGGAGTAAATTTACAGATGTCATTTGATAGACTCGGTCTGTCCGAAGAAATTCTCAATGCCGTGGCCGACCAAGGCTACAGCCAACCCACCCCTATTCAAACCAAAGCGATCCCCGTGGTGCTCCAGGGAAAGGACCTCATGGCCCGGGCCCAAACCGGAACGGGGAAAACCGCCGGCTTCACCCTGCCCATGTTGCAGCTTTTGGGCAAGCGAACGCCCAATTCTGGGCGCCGCCCCTTGCGCGCGCTGGTGTTGACGCCCACCCGCGAGCTCGCTGCCCAGGTGGGAGATAGCGTCAGGGTCTATGGCAAAAATTTAAGGCTGCGATCTTCGGTCATTTTTGGTGGGGTGAACATCAACCCTCAGTACAGGGCCCTGCGCGCGGGCATCGACATCCTGGTGGCCACCCCCGGCCGTCTGCTGGACCACGCGGGCCAAGGCACTCTCGACCTTTCGAAGGTAGAAATTCTCGTATTGGACGAGGCCGACCGCATGTTGGATATGGGTTTCATTCACGATATCAAAAAAGTGCTCGCCTTGTTGCCCTCCAAGCGTCAGAACCTCCTCTTCTCGGCAACTTTTTCAGACCCGATCAAAAACCTGGCCAACCGACTTTTGAGCCATCCGGTTTCCGTGGAAGTCGAGAACCGCAATACCGCTGCCGAGCGAGTGGATCAGTGGATTCATCCCGTGGACCGCAAACGGAAGCGCGCGCTTTTGTCCCACATCATCCAAGAAGGAAATTGGCGTCAGGTGCTGGTGTTCACCCGCACCAAACACGGCGCCAATCGGCTGGCCCAACAACTGGACCGCGACGGCATTCGCGCCACCGCCATCCATGGCAACAAAAGCCAGGGAGCCAGAACACGGGCGCTGGGCGACTTCAAGCGGGGTAGCGTACGGGTCCTCGTCGCCACCGATATCGCCGCGCGCGGCCTGGATATCGACAAATTGCCGCATGTTGTCAACTTCGAACTGCCCAATGTGCCCGAGGACTATGTCCACCGCATCGGCCGCA
>JBGTRP010001060.1:0-2333 GCA_041940685.1 Acanthopleuribacteraceae bacterium | reverse complement strand
CCGCGGTCCTCCCGCGCACCCGCCCGGCCGGGCGTCCGCACGCCGAGGGTGCGGTGCTCCGCGACCCGAGCCTGGTCGAGCTCTACGCCCGCGCTGCACCGTCGATCGTCGTCGTCGCGAGCCGGGACGGCCACGGCACCGGCTTCCTCGTCGAGGGCCCGGACGACTACGCCTACGTGGCCACGGCGTTCCACGTCATCGAGCGCGGTGAGCGCGTGCTCGGCCGCGACGCGACCCTCGACCGGTTCCGGGAGGAGGTGCGAGGGGCGCGCATCCTCCACCTGGCCACCCACGGGCTCTCCGTGGCACCGTCCGAGGGAACGGCGGCGCTGAACCAGTTCCCATCCTCCGTCGGCCGGGTAAACGCCTTGACATGATCCAGGATCGCGTTGGCTGCGGAAGCGGCGGAGGAAAGCCCCCGCGCTTTAATCACCGCGGCGCCCCGCTTTTGAACCGTATCGATAAATTCGGTTTCAAGCCAATTATGATCGGCAATTACCTCCGGCGCGGCGCGGCCCCCAACCTTGGCATGATAAAAATCGGGATATTGGGTGGCGGAATGGTTGCCCCAAATCGTGACATTGCGCACGGCGCTGACATCGACGCCCGCTTTTTGGGCCAATTGCGTGCGCGCCCGGTTTTGGTCCAACATGGTCATCGCGGAGAAACGGTTGAGGGGAACGCCGTCGGCATTGTGTGCGGCAATCAGGCAATTGGTATTGCAGGGATTGCCGACCACCATACAGCGAACATCATCGGCGGCCCGGGCCAGCGCCTTTCCCTGGCCAGTGAAAATGGGGCCATTTTCGCGAATGAGATCGTTGCGCTCCATGCCGGGGCCACGCGGTTTGGCGCCCACCAACAAGGCCCAATTCACCCCGTCAAAGCCCTGCTTGGGATCGGAGTTGATCTCGATACCCGCCAAGGTTTCAAAAGCGCAATCATCCAATTCCATGGCCACCCCTTCCAGGGCCTTGACGGCCTGTGGAATTTCAACCAGGCTGAGAATCACTTTCGTGTTCTGGCCGAATAATTCTCCACTCGCGATACGAAACACCAAACTATAGCCGATTTGACCCGCGGCCCCGGTTACGGCGATCTTCATCACATCTGACATGGAACACTCCTAATTCATTTGGGTCGGGGGAGGCACGGACAACTCGGGCGCCCGCAATCAGGCGAGATGGCGTCTGAATTCCCGTGTTTTACCACGGCAGGGCCTTATTTTCAATGGGTTGCCAAAGCCGGGCCTGAGCCGCATCATGCCCGCAAACCATAGCACGACTTGAGGTACAATGGAACCGATCTTCCAGGCTCCCATTGGGGTAGGTTTTTCATGAAAATTATTGATATCAGCCCAACCATTTCGGAAAGAATCGCGGTTTTTCCCGGCGACACGCCCTTCAAACGAAAAATCGCCATGGACTTTGAGGCCGACGATCATCTGCTGTTATCCAGCATTCGGTCCACGGTCCATCTCGGTGCCCATGCCGATGCGCCCAATCACTACCACCCGAGCGGCGCGGACATCGCCGCCCGGCCCCTGAACCGCTATCTCGGGCCTTGCCAGGTGATTCGAGTGTCCCTGTCCAGGGGAGCGCGCATCGCGGTGGCGGACCTGGGGGACAGGGTCATTCAGGCGGAAAGAATCCTGTTTCGCACGGATTCCTTTCCCAATCCCAATCACTGGAACGGAGATTTCAATTCACTCTCCCCCGCTCTTATCCACTTCCTCGCCGAAAAGGGCGTGCGGCTGGTGGGCATCGACACGCCCTCGGTGGATCCCGAGCAGTCAAAGGAGCTTGAGTCCCATCAAGAAATTTTTCACCACGACATGGCCGTTTTGGAGGGCTTGGTGCTGACCGAGGTTGCCGATGGACTTTACGATCTCATCGCACTGCCACTGAAAATCGAGGGGGGCGACGCCTCGCCGGTACGGGCAATCCTGCTGCCCAAGGGAAGCCTCGCCCAAGACACTTAGGGCCCTCTGGGACGGCGACCACGGATTAACCGGCCTCGGAACCGTAGAGAAAGCGTTTGAGCATCCGCTCCCATTTGTCGCGATGGGGCTGACGTTCAAGGGATTGCAGGGCATGGCCCAGCAAGACGGCCTGCCAGCCGAGCTGCGCAACAGCATCGACAAGCTGCTCGGCGCCCTGCCCGAGAACGTCCCGGCCGCGGTCGGCGCGGCGCTGCTCGAACGCCTGGCGGAGCGGGGCGACGTCGCGATCCGGGCGGACGTGGTGTCGAAGGGCGATTTCGCCCCGCGCCTCGACGAGCGCGAGGCGCGCGTCGCGGAGGCGCTGCGCGCGCGGCTCGCCCGCGCCGGACTC
>JBGTRP010001059.1:0-2335 GCA_041940685.1 Acanthopleuribacteraceae bacterium | reverse complement strand
CGTGGAGCGCGCCCGCTTCAGGGGCGAGCGCCTTGTGCTGAAGGTGGACGCGGTGGCCTCCCGCGATCGGGTAGAGGCGCTGCGGGGCGTCGCTCTTTTCGTGCCGGAAGCGGATGCGCGGGCCGCCATCGCGGATGAAGACTATTTCTTCAACTCCGATCTGGTGGGATTGGCGCTGATCGACCATGACAGCGGCGAGCTTTACGGCAAGGTCGTCGAGGTGCTGGAAATGCCGGCGCAAAACCTGCTTGAGGTGGAACGGCCCGAAGGCGGGTCTTTCTTGTTTCCCTTCGTCAAGGCGCTGGTCAAGGAAATCCGCCTCGAATCCTCGCGAATCTCCGTGGTCATGCCGGAGGGGCTGATGGATTGCAACCGGTAGCGGATTGACCGCTAGCGACTTATGTTTTCCCCGTCAGTGAAAGGCGCGACAATAGTGATATTCTTGGTAGCAGTCGCCAAGAAGAATGCTTGTAGCATGAAGCTAGCCGCTTGGTGCTGGAAAGGAGCGGGCCCATGCGCATCGATTGCCTATCGATCTTTCCCGAAATCATCAGAGCCGCATTATCGGAAAGCATACCCGGCAAGGCGCAGGAACGCGAGCTCGTGGAGATTCGCCACCGCGATCTACGCGAATTCGCGGCCGACAAACACAACAAGGTGGACGATATCCCCTACGGAGGCGGCGTGGGTATGGTGTTCAAGCCGGAAGCCACGGTTGCCGCCATTCGCGCGGTCCGCCGGCCGGGCGCTCTCGTCATTCACCCCTCGCCCGCGGCGCCTCGCCTGACGCAAGCGGATGTTCTCGAGCTTTCCCGGCGGGAGCATCTCATCTTCCTGGCCTCGCGTTACGAGGGTCTGGACCAGCGGGTGGCCGCCCATTTCGTCGATCGCGAATACGCGGTCGGCGATTTTGTCTATTCCGGCGGCGAGTTGGCCGTGGCCATGATGATCGACGCCGTGGTGCGGTTGCTTCCCGGAGTGATCGGCAAACGCGAAAGCTTTCAGCAGGATAGTTTTTTTGCGGGTATCTTGGACCATCCCCATTACACCCGCCCTCCGGATTTTGAGGGGTTGGAAGTCCCCGAGGTGCTGCTCTCGGGCAATCACGAACAAATCCGCCGCTGGCGCAAGCGTCAAGCCCTGGAACGCACATGGCGGTACCGGCCCGATCTGCTGGAAACGCTTTCTCTGGACGCCGAGGCTCGCGAGATGTTGGCCGATATCAAGGCCGCCCCCTGAAGGCTTTCAGCCGCAGGGTTTCCCCTTGCCCGCTTTACAAAATGAAAACGGCGCGCCGGGGGAGGCGCGCCGTCTCGGGGGCATCGTGCTGAAAACGATTCTTTTACCAAGTCAGTAGAGCCTGTCGCATGAAGCTTGTCATTCGATCCAGGCTCTCAACTCCATGCGGTCGCCTTCGATGGTCATCAGGTCCTCATCGGTGAATTTGGCCAATTCTTCGAGCAGCAGGTCCACATCCACGTTCTCCCGGGCGCCTAGGAGCAACTCTCCCAGGGAAAGCGGGAAGCGGATGGTGACGGCGCCTTCATCGGTTTCCTCGGCCAGGATGACGAGATGCGTTTGGGTGGTAGACACCTTGAAATCGCCATCCTTGCTCTTGACCTCGAGAAAATCATGAGGCCCGACCGCCTTGACCTCTTCCCAAATCGCTCTTAGGTCAATGTCCTCGTCGCCGAGATGCACATCGTCGAGCGCATCCTGAAGCGTGGGCCGCAACGCGGAAACCATGGTGAAGGGAATGCGCAGTTTCACTTCCGTGGGTTCTTCGCTGCTGTATTCCACCAATTCCAGCCGAAAGAACTTGGGTGGGTTGGATGCAAATACCAGGGTGGCCGCGAACAGGGCGATGAACATGCTTGCCAAAGTCTTCAGTTTCATGGGGTCCTCCTCTCTGCCCTTTGTTTACCTCATTCGCCTGTTGAAACGACCTTCCATCGGAAAGGTTTAGCACAGGGGCAAAAAATCTTGGCTTGAAAATGAACGTTTATTCATTTTTGGCGCTTGTTGTCGGGAGATTGCGGGTAGAATGACGGCAGTCGCCAAGACTCGCTCGGAGGTAGACATGCCCCGCAAGAAAAAGCCAGCCTGGTTCGAGGAAGCCATGGTCTCGCCCTATCGCGAAGGCGATGTGGATGTCGAGGGCTGCCGCATCCATTTCCTGAGTTGGGGAGACGCGCGAAACCCGGGGCTGCTGCTCGCCCACGGCGGATTGGCCCATGCGCATTGGTGGCGCTACCTGGCGCCTTTGCTGGCGGACTCCTATTATGTGGTGGCCCTGGATTTTAGCGGCCACGGCGACAGCGGCCACCGGCAACGC
>JBGTRP010001058.1:0-2353 GCA_041940685.1 Acanthopleuribacteraceae bacterium | reverse complement strand
CCCGGCGCTTTTCGCGGGGCTGTCCCTCTCGCTCGGAAAATACGTCCGCATCAGTGACGGGCGCAGTTGGCAGAACATATCGGTGCTTTCCAATGCGCAAAAAGAGATGATCCAATTGCCCGATGGTTCGGGCATCGATCCCGAAAGCCTGACCCCCATCGGTTCCGATGACGATATCCAACTCAGAACGAAATCCGCGGATGACAACTATATTTCCCTCAGCATCTCGATAAAAGTCGGCTCGGGCCTTTTTTCGATCTTCAAAAAGAAAGAGAGCTAATCATGCGCAACTGCCGTGTCGAGATCGATAAAGTACGAGGGACGAAATTCCCTCCCAATCAGGTTACCCATCGGGGCAATACCCAGGACTTAGGCAAAATCTACAGGAAATCCGGCATCACCCTCGACATCGCGAAGGGGCAAGCCAACCTGGAGCCTATCAATTCCAAGGGGACCTTCAACCTGGCTCAACTGCATCAGTACATGGTTTCCCACCGCGAGCCCGACAGGCCCGACTGGCATGCCCATGTCCTGGTTGTGCCTTTCATTCGCTATCACCGCAATGGCCGGACGCATATGCCCTTGGGAACCATGTACGATTTGCGTTCCTTCGACCTCAACCAAACGCCGCGGGAGGGTTGCGCCTTGTCGTGGAAAAAATTGCGGGTGGATGATCGCGTCTACCTGCGTACGCTTGCCCATGAATTAGGCCATATCTTCAATCTGGAGCATCCCGATGAAATCGGCGATAACCTTATGAACACCACCGAGGATCTTCGCTCATTGGGAAATTTCCCCAACAACATCCGCTACCAATTCAATGACCGCCAATCCCGCTGGTTGGCTCAGGGTCCGGCTTTCGACGTTCGCCCCGGGGGAAGCCCGTTCGGCAGTAATCCCAACGATGAAGACAATCTCTACCTGCCTCGTTTTCCCATTTCAACCAACTTATCTCTGTTCGCCTCAACCCAAGCCGACAGCTATATCATGGGCGAGCCCGTCCATCTGCGCCTGGGGTTGCGCTGCCTCGGTGGGGAGCCCTTTCAGTTGAACGCGGATCTCAGTGCCGCCGGTGGGCATATCACCGTCTTTATTCGGGACACTTTCGGGATTCGGCGCCGATTTCGACCCTGTGTTCTGGCATGCTCGGAGGCGCGTCAGGTCATCCTCCAACCAGGAGATGAATTGCTTGATTCCATTCCCATTGCCTACGGGACCGATGGTCTTAGCTTCACCAGACCCGGAATCTACAAAGTACACGCCGTTTACAGGGCTCCAACCGAGAATGGCGTTGTCCGCATTGTCTCCAACAGCCCCTCTATCGAAATCCGATCGCCACGAAGCCGTAGGGAAAAGGATATCAGCGACCGCTTAACGCTTCCCGACCGTTCCCTGTTCCTCGTCCTTGGCGGTGGAAGAGGTAGGGCGGGTAAGGATTTGGGGGATTTGGCCAAGTCCTATGGAAACGCCCCCGAATTGCAATCGGTGAAGCTGGAGGTTGCCCGCGACCTCGTTGACCGTTCGGCGGGTAAGGGGGATATGGCCAAGGCCAAATCCCTCATGGATACCATCAAAACCGCTCCTCTCTCACATGAACAGACTGCCGATTTAAAAGGTTTGCAAGTAATAGTGAACCGGGGATTATCCAATAATAAAGAGGCCAATCTGGCTCATGGCCGTATGAAAACCAAGCTGAAACGCTGCCATGGAAAGCACATGGAAGCTGAGCTTGAAAACTTTGAGAAGTTGATTCGAGATAAGCTCGCGGAGTGATCTTGACCGCCTGAGCCGCATACCGGGCCGCTCACATGGCCGGCCTTGGTTCGCCTGGCGCGGAACAAGACCTATTGCGGCGCGATGCGAGCGGGGCCGCCGTTCTTTATAAGCGCGGAAACCGGGCGCGGTCGAAGCCGAGCAGGGCGTTGGCGACGTTGTCCCCGAGTTCGGCGACGGCGTAGCCGCCCTCCAAAACGAAGAGCGTGGGCGTCCCGCAGGCCGCGATGGCGGCGCCCATTTCCAGGTAGTCCGCGCTGACCAGCTTGAATTGGGAGAGCGGGTCGCCCGCGAAGGTGTCCATCCCCAGGGAGACCACCAAATAGTCCGGCTGGAAGGCAGTCACCGTGGCTTGAGCGGTCTTCAGGGCCGCGGCGTAGCCCTTCCAGTCCGTGCCCCGGGGCAGGGGTAGGTTGAGGTTGTAACCCTCGCCCGCGCCGGAGCCCCTTTCGTCCGCGTAGCCCAAAAAGTAGGGATAGGAATGTTTCGGGTCGCCGTGGAGGGAAAGGAACAGCACATCCGCACGCTCGTAGAAAATGGCCTGTGTGCCGTTGCCGTGATGGTAATCCACATCCAGGAC
>JBGTRP010001057.1:0-2360 GCA_041940685.1 Acanthopleuribacteraceae bacterium | reverse complement strand
CGCGTTTGTCCGGTTGATCCGGTCCCGCGCCTTCTCTATGGTTTGCGCCAACCTCGCGATGTTCGGGTTTTCAAAGAGGACGCGTAGCGGTAACTCCAAACCAAGAGCGGCTCTCACGCGCGAGATGAGCTTGGTGGCGGTCAAGGAGTGGCCGCCCAATTGGAAGAAGTTGTCGTGGATGCCCACGGCGTTTAATTCCAGCACCTCCTTCCAGATACCGGTAAGGAACGCCTCTAAGGAGCTTCGGGCGGCTACAAAACCTTTTTCTTCGCGGCTCGAATCCTTTGGCTTGGGCAGCGCCCGCCTGTCGATTTTGCCCGAAGGCGTGAGAGGAAAGCTTTCCAAGAACATGAAGGATGAAGGCATCATGTAGTGGGGCAGACGGCTTTCCAGAAACCTTTTGAGGTCCCTGGCTCCCACGGGCGAGGAATTGTGTGCTTCCTCTACCCCATCGCGTTTCTCTCGTTGCACATAGGCCAAGAGTCGATGACCGCCGGCGCTCGCCTTTCTGGTTACCACCACCGCGGTGCGTACGTCGGAGTGCCGTTCCAGGGCATTTTCAATTTCACCTACCTCGATGCGGAAGCCGCGCACCTTCACCTGAAAATCAATGCGGCCCAGGTAATCGATGCATCCATCCTCCTCATAGCTGGCGAGGTCACCGGTTCGGTAGAGACGGCCACCGGTCGTTGAAAAAGGATCAGGGAAGAAACGCTCCGCGGTCAACTTGGGCCGTTGTAAATAACCCCTTGCCAAGCTGGCGCCGGCGATACAAAGTTCGCCCGAGACGCCCACGGGAACCAGGTTCGCATGATCGTCGAGCAAGTAAACGCGATAATTGGGATTGGGACTCCCGATGGGAACGGCCTGAACCGAGAGCTCCCGAAGCGCGTGTTGTCCTCGCTTTGGAATGGAGCCGGAAAAAAGGAGTTTTTGTTGCGGTTGCCGGGGGAGAGGTTTTTCTGTCGTTGCATTTTCCCGAGAAGGTATTTTTTGAGAAGCGCTCAATATCGCCAAAGGCTGGCCTGGCCGAACTTTCTGACCGCGTTCTACAAACCGGTGGCGCAGATGACCGTCTCGATTTGCATGGAGGGGCTTCAATTCACCCCGGTTCCTGACCAAGGCCAGCACATCGCCCGCTTCAACGAATGTGCCTGTTTTTATTTTCCACTTTTCCAGTACCAGGTCGTCCTCGGCCAAGTAGGGTTGGGGAAGTCTCACAATGCTTGTCATGAAGAGCATCCTTCTTCGTGGGGTGGGTGGGTCGCAAGAAAGAAGGCCTGGAAGGACTTGGCGCGTGGCGTGAAGAATTTAGTTAAGTAAATTCTATCAATTGAATATACGAAAAAAAATCAAAATCTCATTACCAGATGTTTAGTATTCGATAAAAATGAAAAAACTAAATAAATTTAGAGTGGGTTTTGCAAAATGTTTGCATAACCCAACCTGAGCTGAAAACGGGTAAGGCACAGCATTCCCAGTGGGCTGTGCCTAAGTGATATGATTAGGCCGGACCAAGAATAAGGTGGATTGGCATGCTATTCTTAGGAGAAGCAAACTATTATGATTGTGTTTTTTCAATAATACTTTTGATTGGAGTGTAAAGTTAAAAAAAGGAAAAAGAAATTTTTTGAAGATTAGAGATGAGGAAGAGGAAAAATGAAGAATGGGGTCTGAGTAGCGGTTGACTAAAATATTCGAATCCGACTCATGCCCAACTTGAATACGAGAATCGACCTGGGTTGGTTTTCATAAACAGGCCGCTTTTCCCCAAGTGGTGAATTCGTGGTGGCCGGTTTTGGTCTGGTTGCAGTTCAAAGCCTAATCGGGGAGGGCGGCATTGATTTTTTGTGCGAGAGAGGCAACTAATGGCGACGCCAGCATGCTGTAGTGATTGCCCGCTACATCTTCTACGCGGAGACTCTTGATCCACTTCCTCCATTCTTTTTGCTGTGTTTTGGTCGAAGGAGAAGTCCGATTTCCTCCCTTGGTTTGCAATAGCAATGCCTTTCCGCCAAAGCGCTTGGGCCGGTACGCGCCCGTTGCCAGCATGTTTGCACGGAAGGTCGCGTAAAGACGTTGGGTCTCCTTCAAGCTTTCTTCGCCGTCTAGACCGCCCGTGGCCGAGATTTTCCCGAGCACATGGTCCAAACGTTGCTCGGGTTCCAGAGCCGCCAAGGCATCCTCGCGAATTTCCACCTCTTTACCGCTTAGCATGGCAACATCTCCGGCGAAGGCGGTAACCATTTCTTCTTCCGCGTACTCCCGATCGCAGATAGAGATCCAGCTATCCAACAACAGCAGGGGGCGCACCTTCTGGCCGGCTTGGTGGAGCTGTTGCGCCATTTCGAAAGCGCTTA
>JBGTRP010001056.1:0-2362 GCA_041940685.1 Acanthopleuribacteraceae bacterium | reverse complement strand
GAATGCCGACCGGCGCGCCGGGCCTCACCGCCAGCGCCCGCAGGCGGTGGGCGATGTGGTTGGCGTGTCTGTCGAGGCTTGCATAGCTCTGGCAATGGTCTCTCATGGCATGGGGATCGGGCGTGGCCAGGGCGATGCGGTCCGGATATTGCGCCGCGATCTCCTCGAAAAGGGAGGCTAGCGAACGGTTCGCCGGGAAAGCCGATTCCGTGCGGTTCCAGTCATGTAAGAGGCGGCGGCTTTCCTGCTCGTCCAGGATGGGGTGGGCGTCCACGGCGCGTTCCGGGTTGGCAATCAATTGCCGCAGCAGATTGAGGAAGTGACGGGAAAGCCGAACCATGGATTCCCCGCGGTAGAGGTCCGTGTTGTGCTCCAGATGGCCGGTCAGCCGGCTCCCGGTAAGGGCCAGGTGCAGGCCCAGGTCCACCTTGGCGACCCGGTAATCCAAGGGCAACAGATCCAGGCGCAGACCGGGCAGGTGGGTTTTGGCGGCCACCTGATGGACCAGGGTCTCATCCAGGGTGAACAGCACCTGGAAAAGGGGCGGGCGGCTGAGGTCGCGCTCGGGCTGGAGATGTTCCACCAGTTTTTCGAAGGGCACATCCTGATGGGCCTGCGCGTCGAGCAGCAATTGACGCGCCCGCGCCAGCAAGGCGTCGAAAGCGCCCATACCGCCCGAGGCCTCATCCCGAAGGTCGAAACGCAGCGCCAGGGTGTTGACGAAAAAGCCGATCAGCTTTTCGATCCCCAGATGGTTGCGGTTGGCGATCGGGGCGCCCACGCAGGGTTGGAACGCGCCGGCGTAGCGGCCGAGCAGGACCGCGAAGGCCGTACTCAGCACGGTGAAGGGCGTGGTGTCCCGCTCGCGGCAGAAGGCCAGCACCGCGCGCGTCAGGTTCGTGGGGACCTCGAAGGGCAGGTGACGGCCCGTGTAGGTTTGCACCCGTGGCCGGGGAAAGTCTGTAGGCAGATCCAAGGGTTCTACGCCAGCCAGCTTTTCCGACCACCACGCGAGCTGGGTTTGGAGCATGGCGCCGCGCACCCGACGCCGTTGCCAATGGGCGAAATCCGCGTACTGTACGGCCAGCACGGGCAACTTGGCTTGCTCGCCAAAGAGCAGCGCGGCATAAAGCGCGGCAAACTCCTGGAGCCACAGCTTGACCGACCAGCCATCGGAGATGATATGGTGCATGCAGGGCAGCAACACCTGGCGTTCGGGCTCTACCTGAATGTCGGTCACCCGCAAGAGGGGCCCTTTTTCCAGGTTGAAGGGACGATGGGCTTCCAGGCCAACGAGCCTCGACAGTTCGTTTTTCCTTGGGTTAGGTTCCAGGCCCCGCAGGTCGATGTGGAGCAGTTTTAGCGAGGGCTCGGGATCGATGACGGGCCGAGGCGCGCCCTCCTCGACATGGAAGCGCGTGCGCAGGGATTGGTGGCGTTTCTGAATCTCCAATAAGGCGCGTTCCAGGGTTTCGCGGGCGAGCCGTCCAATCAGGCCGAGCGCGAGCGGCATATTGTAATTGGGGCTGGATGGATCGAGTTGGTAGATGAACCACAAGCGCTCCTGAGCGAAGGAAAGCACGGGCTTCTGCCCGTTTCCGAGCGGCAGGATGGGCGGCCCCTGCGCGTTCGCCCCCGCGCCCAACGCATCGCGAACCATTCGGGCGAGCCCCGCGACCGTGGGTTGTTCAAAGAGCGCGCGCAAGGGCAACTCCAGGCCGAGTTCCTCGCGAATTCTGGACATCACCCGTGTGGCCAATAGCGAGTGCCCGCCCAATTCGAAAAAGCTGTCGTGAACCCCCACCCGCTCCATGTGCAGCAGCCGCGACCACATCTCGACCAGCCGTTCTTCGATCTCGTTTCGCGGCGCCGTGTATTCGTGGTCCAGCTCTTCGCGGCCGCGTTCGGGCGCGGGCAAGGCGCGGCGGTCGATCTTGCCGTTGGCGGTCAGCGGCAGGGCGCGCAGGAAAAGGGTCGCCGAGGGCAACATATATTCGGGTAGGCGATCGGAAAGGTATTGTTTTAGCCCGGGCCGCAGGGTTTCCGCCCATTGGCGTTGCAGCGGGTTGTTGGTGAAGCGCTCCCAGTTTTGGTCGAGTGGTTTCGGGACCTGGCCTGGGGGCAGGGGTGGTGCGGCGGGTTTTCGCGATTGGTGGATCAGGACCAGGCTCAAGCAACCGTCCGTGGATCCCGACGGGAGGCTCAGGTGGACGCGGTAGGGAAACCGCTCGCTCAAAGCCCAGAGATCCTCGGGGGCCAGACCCAGAGCGCGCACCGGGCGCCCCTCGTTGAGCCCGTCGCGGACCTTCTCCAGCACGTCCGCCAGCGCCTTGGCGGCCTTGTCTCCGGCATTGGCGGTCCG
>JBGTRP010001055.1:0-2364 GCA_041940685.1 Acanthopleuribacteraceae bacterium | reverse complement strand
GCACGCAATTAAACAGCTTGGTGACGACAGTACTGACACCTTCAAAAAAACCGGGGCGAAATTCACCTTCCAGTGTGCCACCTAGGTCATCGGGCGGCTTTACACGGTAATCCTGTGGCTCGGGGTACAGGTCGCGCTCGGTGGGCGCGAACATCACATACACCTGTTCTTTTTCCAGTTTTTCCGCATCTTCCTGCATGGTGCGCGGGTACTTGTCGAAATCCTCATTGGGGCCAAACTGCAAACGGTTCACAAACACGCTCGCGACCACGGGGTCACCGTGTTTGGCAGCAATTCGCATCAGGGACATGTGGCCCTCGTGCAAATTGCCCATGGTGGGCACAAAAGCCACCCGGTTTTGGCCACGCAGTTGATCTCGCAGCTCGGAAATTGAAGAAATCTGTCTCATCAAATACTCAGAATGTGTGTTCTGCTGTGGGAAAGGTTCTGTCTTTCACCGCAGACACATAGGCCTGCACGGCAGCTTGAATCGAGGGCTGATTATCCATGAAATTGCGCACAAACTTCGGTTTTTTGCCCGGAAAAACATTCAACATGTCGTGTAGCACCAAAACTTGTCCGTCACAATCAACCCCGGCACCAATGCCGATGGTGGGTACCGTCAGGCTTTTGGAAATGTCCGCTGCAAGTTTGCCCGGAATCAGTTCAAACAGCACCATTTGGGCGCCAGCCTCTTGCATGGCCTTGGCATTGGTTTTCAGTATTTTCGCGGCTTTGGCATCGCGGCCCTGCACGCGATAACCGCCGTACTTGTGGATGGCCTGCGGCGTCAGGCCGAGGTGCGCACACACCGGCACGCCGCACTCGGTCAGGCGCCGCACCATGTCGATCTCGAGCTCGCCCCATTCGAGCTTGACGATCTCGGCACCGCCCTCCTTCATCAGCCGTGCGGCATTCTTCAGGCAGTCCTGGGGGGAGGCGTAGCTCATGAACGGCATGTCGGCCATGAGCATCGCGCGCTCGATGCCGCGCGCGACGAGCTGGGTGTGATAGATGATCTCCTCGACCGTCACCGGGATGGTGGTCGCGCGCCCCTGCACGACCATGCCGACCGAATCGCCGACCAGGATGAAATCGATGCCGGCGCGGTCGAGTACCGCGGCGAACGCGGCGTCGTAGGCGGTCATCGAGGCGATCTTCTCGCCCTGCTCCTTCATCGCGCGCAGGGTACGGTTGGTGACGCGGGCGGCGTTGTCGTTGTGCGCGCTCATGGCCGGTCAGATCCGGCTCAGCCAGTCGCGCACGGCCGCCGCGATTTCGTCGGGCGAGTCTTCCTGGATGAAATGCAGCCCCTTGACCGTGACCTCGCTCTGGTTCTTCCAGGTGCGGGCGAAATCTGCCGGCGCGCCGTTCAGGATCATGCCGGGTTCGGCGTCGATGAAGAGCTTGGGGATGTCGGAATCGCGCAGGAAGCGGCCGTAGGCCTCGACCAACTCGCAGACCTCGGCGGGCTCCCCGCCGAGCGGGATCTGGCGTGGCCAGGTGAGAGTCGGGCGGCGATCTTCGCCGGGCTTGGCGAAGGGGCGGCGGTATTCCGCCATCTCCTCATCCGACATCTTGCGTATGACGGAGCCGGGCAGAACGCGCTCGACGAACATGTTCTTGTTGAGAATCATGTCCTCGCCGCCTTCGCCGCGGAAGCCCTGGAACGCGCGCCGCGCGTTGTCGGGCCAGTCTGCCCAGGTGACAGGCGTGACGATGGCTTCCATGTAGGCGATGCCGGCCACGCGGTCGGCGTTCCGGCGCGCCCATTCGAAGCCCAGCGCCGAGCCCCAGTCGTGCAGGACGAGCACGATGCTGGAGCCGAGCGCCAGCTTGTCCCACAGCCCGAACAGATACTGGCGCTGCTCCGCGTAGGTGTAGCGGGCAGGGCCGGAGTCGGGCAGCTTGTCGCTGTCGCCCATGCCGATCAGATCGGGCGCAATGCACCGACCCTGGTTCTCCAGATGCGGAATGATGTTCCGCCAGAGATACGAAGACGTCGGATTGCCGTGAAGAAAAACGATCGGATCGCCCGTCCCCGTCTCCACGTACGCCATCCGCTTGCCGTGAATCGTCTTGAACTGCTTCGTGTGCCGTTCGTCCGCTGAAATCATGAATCCCTCCACCTTGTTGGAATAATTGAGTCGAACTTCCTGGTGTCATGTCTCACAAGTTCATGGGGAAAAAGGGTCCCGGCCCAATTCGGAAAATGCTTTCGGATTACAGTACAATTTTGGACCCTTTTTCGCAAAATGCTTTCGGATTACAGTACAAATTTTGAAAAATTTGCAAAGGATTTGAAAGCATTTCTAAAACCCAGGGTTGTGTGCCCCGCAGCCTCTTAAGATATCCGCGGGCCAG
>JBGTRP010001054.1:0-2367 GCA_041940685.1 Acanthopleuribacteraceae bacterium | reverse complement strand
GTAGCGTTTGACCTTGAAAGCGGCAAGTTCCACGTTGTCGAGCTTTGGAGAGCCCAATCAAACAAGTTGATAAAAGCTTGCAACAACAGCTGGGAGAAGCTGACCTCACATTTGGAGAACCTGACCGTGCATGATGGAAACGCGGAGAGGGAAGCCAGTGTGCGGCGTTGGTTCCTCATCAGCCAGGGCACCTGCCGGGCGCGCGACCTGTGCCAGATGCCCGCCAATATTCTCGACCCCGAACGGTTTGCCTCGCTCGCCCTTGAATGGGGCCAGCAATTCGGTTTCAAAACCGAGATTATGGATGAGTCCGGTATTCAGGAAGCGGGAATGGGGTCCATGTACTCCGTGGGCCAAGGCAGCCACAAACCCTCCAAGTTCATCATTATGGAATACAACCCGGCGCAACCCTCGGGCAAAACTTTCGCACTCGTGGGCAAGGCGGTTACTTTCGATTCCGGCGGGCTCTCTTTGAAGCCCTCGGCCATGATGCCGGAAATGAAGGGCGATATGGGCGGCGGCGCCGCCGTGCTCGGCGTGATGACCGTCCTGCGTGACTGCCAGTGTCCCCATCGCGTGGTGGGTCTGGTGCCGGCGGTGGAAAACATGCCTTCCGGGTCGGCTACCCGGCCAAGCGACGTGGTGACCACGCTTTCCGGCAAGACCGTGGAAATCAACAACACCGATGCCGAGGGTCGGCTGATCCTCATCGATGCGCTCACCTACGCGGCGCGCTACCAACCGGATTACGTGGTGGACTACGCCACCCTGACCGGCGCCTGTCTGATCGCATTGGGAAGCAAGGTCCACGCGGTATTGGGCAACCATCAACCCCTGGTCGACGCCATCTTGAAAGCCGGCCGCGAGGTGCATGAACCTTTTTGGCAGCTACCCTTGGTGGACGATTACAAAACGCTGCTGAAAAGCGAGGTGGCCGATATTTCCAATATCTCCTCCAGCCGCTGGGGCGGCACCATCACCGCGGCGCTGTTCCTGGAACATTTCGCCGAGAATTACCGCTGGGCGCACTGCGACATTGCCGCGGCCATCTTCGAGAAGAAAGAAGATTACCATCCCAAGGGCGGCACCGGCGTGGGCGTCCGCATGACCATGCGCATGATGGAGCTTTTAGAAGGCTGAGCCTGTGTCGGGCCCTTGCGCCGCTTGGGCCCGGTCGAGATGGAAGGGGCGCCATGGGCAAAAAACCATTCTCGCGGTCCACACGATGGGAGGGCGCCTTTCGCGAAGCGCGGGAGGGCGAGGTCTTTATCGCTGGCTGGAACGGGGTGGCGGAGTGCCTCCGGTCGCCAAGCGTGCGGGTAAAAAAGCTCTGGCTTTCGCGGCGTGGCGCCTCACCCGAACGCCGTGCGGACCTGGCCTCGTATCGGGGCGAAATCCTCGACCCCGATGGCGGGATCACGCCTTACGGCCCGCTCTCTCAAGGGGTGGGCGCGCTGGTGGCCCTTCCGGAAGCGCCCGATTGGGAAACCTTTTTGAGCCGCGTATCGCAACTGAAAAAAGATCCGCTGCTGGTAGCCCTCGACCAGGTGGAGGACCCCATGAACCTGGGGCAAATCCTGCG
This sequence comes from Acanthopleuribacteraceae bacterium, assembly GCA_041940685.1. Classification (GTDB taxonomy): domain Bacteria; phylum Acidobacteriota; class Holophagae; order Acanthopleuribacterales; family Acanthopleuribacteraceae; genus JBGTRP01. The sequence continues at coordinate 785 of JBGTRP010001054.1, read as the reverse complement.
CACTTGCGAAGGCGCCGGCGTGGATGGGCTGTTGATCCCCCGCCATCGGGCTGTGCATCTCAACCAAACCGTGGCCCAGGTTTCACAGGGCGCCTTTGCCTGGTTGCCCGTCATCGAGGTGGTCAATCTGAGAGCCGCGCTCGAAAAGGCAAAATCCAGCGGGTTATGGGTGTTTGGTTTGGATGGCGGACCGGGGAGTAAGAGTTGGCATCAATGCGACCTGCGGGTACCCATGGTTTTGGTTTTCGGCGCGGAGGGCCGTGGCCTGCGCAACCTAACCCGTAAAATATGCGATCAATTGGTGGGCCTGCCCATGCGGGGCCGAATCGAGTCATTGAACGTGGGCGCGGCGACCTCCGCCGTGCTTTACGAGGCCGTGCGCCAGCGCCTGATGGAGGGCGGAACGGCCGACTAGAATAGCATCGGTCAAAGGCGGGGAAACCGGGTGGCGTTGAAAATGGAAACGGCCGGTCTGGAAACCGGCCGCCCTGCAAAGAAACTCGCTGTTTGAATAAATTACAGGTTGCGTTGGATCATCGACTGGAATTGCGCCTTGGGAATTGCGCCCAGGGCGCGGTCCACGGCTTCGCCGCCCTTGAAGAGAATGAAGGTGGGAATGCTGGATACGCGGTAGTTGACGGCAACATCCTGATTCTCGTCGATATTGAGCTTGGCGATTTTTACCTTTCCTTCCATTTCCTTGGCGATCTCCTCGAGAATCGGAGCCACCTGACGGCAGGGACCGCACCAAGGCGCCCAAAAATCGAGCAGGACCGGAACCTCGG
>JBGTRP010001053.1:0-2368 GCA_041940685.1 Acanthopleuribacteraceae bacterium | reverse complement strand
GGATCAGGTCGAATCCGCCCCAAACCTTGCCGAGTTTTGCCTTCTAAAAACCAGCCTTCACATAAATATCGACCGGGTTTGAATGACAGCCCTTCAAAGCTGCGCCTTGGCGGGGTTTTTCGAGCGTAGATCTCTATTCTTCGTAACTATCGAAGCCGGCAGGTTGGATATTTCAACATCGGAGAGGCCATCATGCTACGCGATGGAAATGCTTCAGTAATGCGCCGAGCCGTTACCGACAAACCACTTGTCCCTTCACCCTCGCACCCGACCCGGTGCTGGCTCTAGGCGCGCCGCCCAAGAATTTGATGTTTTTGCACACCAGGGGAGGCGCTATTGCCTGGGAAGGGGCGAGCCTGGTCCAAGGCCAGTCTGCGCCAATATGCCCGCTTTGAGGTCCGCAAAAAAGGAAAATGAAAGGACAAAAGTTTGGGCATTCCAAGAGTTGCCCAACCTTAAACGGACTCTTAAAATTGAATATGCCTCTGCCGGAATTGTGCTAAAGATCGGAAAGGAAAACTCTTACATATATCATGCCATGGGCCGGGTAGACATCGTTCGAGCTTTGGGCCACCAGGGATTGCCGACAGGCGCGTTCACCGGTATGGTTGGACCGGCCGGCAACCCGCCAGTTCCCTACTGATAGTTGTTGTTATATGCGTCCAAGGCATCTTTTAGCCGGACCACCATGGCTCGCTCGGAACCCCCGGGTTTGGACCCCTGCACAAAATCCGACGAGCAACGGTCCGGAAGAGAACCGGAATCGGTGAGGTATTGGTCGGAAGATGCGATGGTCGCGGAAATCGGGGCGGGATCGGTTCCACTTAACAAATTGAGCTTGGCGGCGATCAGATGGTGGATCAATTTTATTCGGACATCGCCTCTGGTGGGTAGATTCAATACCCCCAGCAGGCAGTGAATCGAGTAGGCATTACCCTTGACGCCAAGCTCGAGCTCGCTCACGGGCCAGGCTTTCGGATGATTTTTCCAGTAGCCGGGGGTCCGTGCTTCCACGGGCGTCGTCGAAGTGCAGTTAAAGAATGCGGGAGTCAGATCCACCGAGTATCCGTAGGGATCCGCCAGGGGCGTAACCTCGGCAAAAAAGGTGACGCGGTAGGAACCGGTAGGAAGCTCAAAGGGCCAAAAATCACCCACGTAAAGGGGACCCGGCTCGTAGAGGGTTTGCGAACGCACTTCCTCGGCAATCGCGTGGTAAGTCCCCGAATCCAAGACCCAGAGCGTGGCGGTTATTTGATAGTGATGGCTGGGCATGGGGTCGAAAAAAGCGGCCCAGCCCTCACAGTTGGCGTCTGAATTAATGGCCCAGGCGGCCGTGTTCAAAAGTCCTAAAAATATAGCGAATCGGACTCGAGACAGTATTCTTCCCTTCACGTAAAAACCCTCCGCTTTATATTGGTAAAAAATTGGGTTGGTCCTGGCCTTGAAAATTCTCCGATTATTCTTACGGGAATCGGAGGCAGTGCAAATTTCCGGAAATTACCACAATAAGCATGGGGAGGCGCTATCTATGAGGCTGGCTGAAAAGTGACAGACATCACATTTCCAAGCCAAGGTAAAGATACCTGGAAAAAAGTCCAAAGGCAAGGCGTATTTTTCATAAAAATTATAAATTCGGAAATTTTCGGTAACGTAAAAAATCGCATTTGCGAGAAATAAAGGAGATGGGAAAACTCAACAGCCTTTTCTCGCGATCCACATGGCTCTACCCAGTTCGAAAAAGGCCACGGGATCCTTGGGCCACTTGGGCTCGCTGCCGAATCAAACGGCCGCCAGGTGAAAACCGCACTTCTCCAGTACGCGAAAAGATGGACGGTTCTTCAGAATGCAGCGGGAGGTTAGGAGAGAGAGGCTTAGGTCTACAAACGCATAGGTCAGCAAACGCCGTGTACACTTGGTTGCATAGCCATGGCCCCAAAACGGGCGACCGATCCAATATCCCACCTCCGCGAACCCCTCTTCCCTGTCTACCCCCTTCAGCCCGCAAACGCCTATCAACGTCTCATCGTCCACGATGGCGAAAGCGTATTCCCTACCCCTCTCGCGTAACCAGACTGTTTCTTGAATCCAGGTTTTCGCGCCATCCTCGGGATAAGGAGAAGGAAGGTTGGAAGTTTGTCCGATTCTGGGATCGGAAGCCAGGATTTGCACCTCCGGGGCATGCTCCGCCTGGATGGGCTCGAGAACAAGGCTCATCGAAAATACCTCATGATGGATCGTAAAACCGAAACGCGGCCGATGGAAAGTAGCGTAATCTTACCCCATCTTACATCCAAGGCGGAGGATTTCAAGGCCGCCGACGGTTCCAGGCTCGTTGTGGCCCGGATTCAGGGGGTGGATGCAATAGCCT
>JBGTRP010001052.1:0-2374 GCA_041940685.1 Acanthopleuribacteraceae bacterium | reverse complement strand
ATCCCGCTCGCCCAACTCCAGCGAGCCCCACTCGTCCCGCTGACGGAAGGGGAACAGTCCCAGGGGTAGGCCGCCTCCCTGTTTCAGGCTCCGGTAGGCGCCTTCTGACTTGAACACGGGGTATTCATGACCAGCGCGGAAATAGTGGAGCGCCCGCTCCGCGATTTGCAGGTAACACAACACCAGGGTTACGTAATGGCCTTTCACCCCGAATTCCTTGTGGAGAAAGCTGTTGAGCGGACCGATCAGGCCATAGGGCGAGCGAAGGCGCGGCAGGATCGCGCGGGTGGCGGTGCGCACCGCGGACATTACCAAGGCCGCGCTGAGGCCATGTCCGCTGACATCGCCCAAAATTAGTAAGGTTTCGTTGGCGTTGAGCTCCGCGATGTCCCAGAAATCGCCGCCCACCCGGGAAACCTGGCGGCTCTCTCCGCTCAACAGAAAGGGCCCCATTCGGGCGGGCAGACCCGGCATTAACTCTACCTGTAGCGCATGGGCGAGCCCCAACTCGCGCTCCATTTTCATCAGCTTGACCCGCTCTTCGTAGAGGCGGGCTTTTTCGATGAACACGCTGGTAATGGAGGCGATCAAATCCAAGATCTGCAAGTCGCTCTCTTGAAAATCATCGCCTATTTTATTAACGACCTCCAAAACGCCCAACAACTTGTCGCCGATGGAAATATGAGTGGCGATGAGGTTGCGGGTACGGAGAGAGACATGGTCGTCCACGTCCAGGTTGAGCAACTCCCGGTTTTCCGTTTTGCTGACCATGATCGAGTTGCGATTGGCCGCAACCCAACCGGCGACGCCCCGGTCCGACGGCACCAGGAACTGTTCGAGCCTTTGCCGCACCTCGCCGGTTTCGGCATCCACATAGGCAAAGCGGAATTTGTCGCCGTTTTCCGTGGGCGTCAGAATCGACGCGCCCTCCGCGTCGAACAGCTCCCGCGTCTTGCTGGTCATCGCGTGGGCGACCTCGCTCAATTCGAATTTGCCCATCAGGAGCTTGGCGAACTCGTTGAGAAAGGCGACAAAATTCGAACCCCGAATGGAGCCGAGATAATACTGACCCGCCTGGGCCTGCTGGTTGAGGAGCGCCTCGCAAAGAGCCGTGATTTGAGCGGGAGTCATCCCCCCGGGCACACATAAAAACCGGCCGTCGGAAGCCGCGCCCTGCAACACGATACGCGCCCGGACAGAGTCCGGCACCTCCCGCGGCGGCAATTCGGGAGCCAGAAGGAAATTGGCGGGAGCGCGCCGCAGGAACTGGATGGCCAGCGCCCAGTTGGGGAATGCATCCAGAGACTTTAAATGAATGGACATGTCCGCCTTCAACCTCGCCGCCGTATCCTAGCCGTGGAGAGCATGGCGGGTCAAGTGATGGGATCGTGATCCAGGTGGCGTCTCGCCTTTCATGGGGAACGCGGGGGAGAGGCCCGAGCGGCCCATGGAGAGATGGCCCATGTGCGTTCCTGAAAAGGTCATGGCAAGGCCACCTGAGTCGTGATAGACTTGAGCGGTTTTGCGCTCGTCCGGGTTTTGGGACGGCGCATTCAGAGCGAAATTGATGCGAATGGTCACAGGATGAGAAAAGTGATGGAGGACCGATTTTGAAAGTTCATGAATATCAAGCCAAACGGGTGCTGGCTGATGGTGGGGTTCCCGTTTTACGGGGACAAGCCACGGAAAGCGTTGAGGATGCGGTCAAAATAGCCGAAACCCTGGGTGGGCCCGTGTGGGTGGTCAAGGCCCAAATTCACGCGGGCGGCCGAGGCAAGGGCGGCGGCGTAAAGTTAGCCCGCTCCCTATCGGAAGTCAAGCAACACGCCAGCGACATTTTGGGAATGAACCTGGTCACCCACCAAACCGGTCCCGAGGGCAAGGAAGTTCACAAGATCTTTGTTGAAGAAGGCTGCAATATCGAAAAAGAATACTATTTCAGCATCGTGGTCGATCGAGCTCAAAGCCGGGCCGTGATCATGGCTTCCACCGAGGGTGGAATGGAAATAGAAGAGGTTGCCGCGGAGAACCCGGATGCCATTCTAAAGGAATACGTGGATGTCGCCACCGGGCTGATGCCGTACCAAGCCAGGAAGATCGCCTTTGGCTTGGGTCTTCGCGGAAAAACCGTGAACAAGGCGGTAAAGCTGATGATGGCCTGTTACCGCTCCTTCCTAAGCAACGACGCCAGTCTCTTGGAAATCAACCCCTTGGTGACGACCGCTGAAGGCGATGTTTTGGCGCTCGATGCGAAGATGGACTTTGACGACAATGCGCTTTTCCGCCACAAAAATATTGCGGAGATGCGTGATTTGAGCGAGGAAGAGCCCAAGGAAATCGAGGCCGCGGAACACGATCTGAACTACATCACCCT
>JBGTRP010001051.1:0-2374 GCA_041940685.1 Acanthopleuribacteraceae bacterium | reverse complement strand
AATCATCCCCTCCCGCGGAGAATGTGGTGGTCTGGTTGATATCGAGGGTCGTCGAGCCGTTCTCGATCCAACCGGCGGGTTCGGCGTTCCCGTCCTTGACGAAGATGTCGACACAAGGCCCGAAAGGATCGATTTGTCCTTTCCCATCCACGGTGGAAAGACAGCAGGAATAGGAGCCGCCCGTTTGCGGCCGAAACGGGAGTGTCTCGCCGGCAACCTGTTGGGTCTCTCCATCCGGAGCGCTTATCTCCCAAACAAAAGCCAGCGGCAAATCGCCGTCCGGGTCTTCCCCCGCGGCCAGCAGGTTGACCTGCTCCCCGAGCCTCATACGAATTCCAAGGGCTTCCGCGTTCTCCGGTTCCACCACTCGGCCAACCGGCGGATGGTTGTCGCCGAAGACGTAAATCGTTCTCACATCCCAATATCTACTGGCAACGCCCTCCTCGCTCACGGCGTTCAAGAGGATAGGAACCCAGAGTCCCACGAATTCAGGCGGAGGCGTAAAGTGGAAGGTCTGTCCACTGAAAAGGAGATTGGTATTGCCGATTTGCCAGAGAAAAAGCTGGGCCTCCCTGGAGGCCTCCGCCTCAAATAAAACCTCGCTTCCTGCCTGGACCGGTACATCATTGGCGGGATTCAGGATACGGGTGGTGAATGAAAAGTCCCCATTAGTTGGATTGACGAAAACGGTTTGATATTGGGGAATGCCGCACTGGCCGTTGGATTTCAGCGCCGACAGGGACATTTGATAGATTCCGGGTTCTTCGTAAGCGTGGTCCACTAGGGCTCCGGTCGCCTCACCGCCATCCCCGAAATCCCAAAAAAAGGTTACCTCGCCCTCGACATAGGCCTCGGCTTCAAAATCAATTCTCTCTCCTGGAAAATAGGCGCCTAAAAAAGGCTCCATACGAAAACCGATCTCGAAATCGTCATCGGCCCATGCCGTGGGAATCAAAAAGCCGACCACGACCCAAAGCCAGCGCGACGCCTTTTTTCTCAATACTTTCACGCTTCAAAAATCCTGCAATTAATCCTTGGAATCCTTCATCAATATAGTGGCTAATCTTCATGGAATCAATTCGGACATGGTTGGGAAAACCTAAGACCGCCTTCTCTTCAATCGGTGCGACGGGTAAGATTTGGCAGTTAAAAAGGCGCGGTCCACCTGCATTCCATTTGCGCCAACGCGGAAAATCCGCCATGACAGCAGGTATCCATCCAAAAAGAAGAGCCGGGGCCTTGCCGCGTCAGTGGTATACGATAATTTACCTTACTAGCCCTTATCCTTGTCCCTTCGAACCTCAGGAATTCCGTGCTGTTTTCAATTCCTGATGGAGATGGGGGCCAGGCCATCAGTCTCATTCACAATCCGAAAAGAAACACCTGGCCCCGTGATCGGATCATAATGGTCAAAAGCCCCTGGATCACGATTGAGGGCTTGCAACGCCTGTCCAAGGGCCGCGTCATCCTCCAACTAGCCGGGCACGCCAAGGGTGATTTGGGTTCCTTATTTCGATCATACGGGGGTTGGGAAAACTATTGATTATCCGGTGGCGGCGGAGGGCCTTCTCCCTCAATGGCCTGAAAGGATTCGGGCTCCGGATCAAATCCAAGCGATACATGCGAACAATCAAAATTAATGGCAAAATCCAAATACCATTTTAGGTTTCTGTCGCCACTCTTCTCAACGTGTCCGCTGATGGAATCGAAATATGGCAAACCCTGGAGGCCATTGCATCTGTGGTAGAGGAAAATGACTATTTGGTTGAAAAAATATTGATCATGAAGCGCCTTCTCTCGAATGATATTTTCACATTCTAGAGCCTGGGACAATCCCTCATCTAATTCGCCGTTTAATATTTGAAATAAGCCGACAAGGCTCATGAGCTGGGCATAATTGCTGAGGTCTCTCCCTTTGAAAAAGGAAAGACCTCTTCGGCTTTCTTGTAATGCTTTTTGGAAATTCCCCTGCCGAAAATAAAGCTTAGATTCTACTTCTGCCAAAAAACCAAGGTTGGGGTTTGTTGCCGATAGGTCCTTTGCCAAGTCTATATAGTTTTTTGCGAGATCCAGGTCGTCTCGGGTAACCAAAAAGTTAGCGGTGGAAACATACGCCAGAAAAGCACTGTTCAATGCCCCTAGAGTTGCATAAATTTCAATAGCTTGAGAGTAAAGATCCATTACATCCGCACGGTTGTTCCTTTCTCCCAACTTTCCAGCGAGATAAAAGGCGTCTCCTTTGACCTTGCTGTCAGTCCGTAATTCGAGAAGCGGGGCCGCCATTTGGGCGGATTCCTCAAATTGACCAACCGAATAGAGACTCCAGGCCTGCATGAACTTTTCCTGATGGGTCTGAGGATCTTTCAAGAAAGCA
>JBGTRP010001050.1:0-2385 GCA_041940685.1 Acanthopleuribacteraceae bacterium | reverse complement strand
TCATTCCAGGTGGCCAGCGCCAGCGTGCGATCCGAACGGCTCAGCAGGGGAAGCTGGTGAACCCGGCAAACCGGGTCGTCCACCACGGCCTTGAGCAGGTTGAGGAAATGCCATTTCATCCTCAGCACCGTGGCCCGGTCGAACAGGTCGGTGTTGTATTCGATGGTGGCGTACAGCCCCTCGCTGGTTTCCCCGATTTCCAAGGTCATGTCGAATTGCGCCACGGTCTGTTCCAAAACCATGGGCGACAGGCTCAAGCCCGGCAGGCTCAGCCGTTTCATGGGCGCGTTCTGCATGCTGAACAGCACCTGGAACAGCGGCGTATGGCTCAAGCCGCGCTCGGGTTGCAGCGCCTCGACAATCCGTTCGAAGGGAATGTCCTGATGGGAAAATGCGTCCAGCGCGGTTTGTCGCGCCCGCTCCAGCAGGGTGACGAAGGGCGGGTTTCCGCTTAAATCGGTGCGCAACACCAGGGTGTTGATGAAAAATCCGATGAGCGGCTCGATTTCGCGCCGGTTGCGGTTGGCCACGGGCGTTCCCAGGCAAATATCTTCCTGGCCGCTGTAACGGGCCAACAGCAAGGCAAACACCGTTTGAAGCAGCATGAAGGGCGTGGCCCTCCCGTGCCGGGCAAGGTTCTCCAGGTTGGCCGTCAAGCGAGGGTCTACCATGAAGAATTCGGTGCGGCCCCGGAAGGATTGCCGCGCGGGACGTGGGCGGTCCGTGGGAAGGCTCAGCAGTGCGGGCGCGCCCCGCAGTTGTCCACGCCAGTAATCCAATTGGGTATCGAGCGCGGTTTCCTCCAGGAGCCGTTGCTGCCAGGCGGCAAAATCCGCGTATTGGATGGGCAGGGTCGGCAGATCGGCTTGGACGCCAGCGGTCAGGTCCGCGCGGTAGGAAGCGGCCAATTCGCGCACCAGAATCCCCATGGACCAGCCGTCGGTGATGATGTGATGCATGCTCAGCAGAAGCGCGTGGTTCTCCTTGCACCGCCGCGCGAGTATCAGGCGCATTAAAGGACCCCGGCCCAGAGAAAATGGGGTTTGGGCGTTTTGGGCGGCCAGTTTCCGCAACACCTGATCCCGCTCCTTTTCGGCCAACCCGCCCAGATCCAGAAGCGTTAGGCGGAATTCCAGCGAGGAGGCGATTACCTGCCGGGGCCGGCCGTCCCGTGAGTCGAAACTGGTTCGCAACACCTCGTGACGGTTGCCGATGGCAAGGATGCCCCGCTCCAGCGCGGCCACCTGGAGCTGACCTTCCAACCGCAGCACATCGGCAATGTTGTAGGCGGTTTTCTGTCCCTCCATTTGGGCCAGGAACCAAAGCCTTTGTTGGGCAAAGGACAGGGGCAGCCGCTGATCACGGGGAACCCGGGTAATGGCGCCGCGCCGAACGCGTTCGTGAAACCGGGCGACGCCCACGCGCCGCGCCAAGGATTGGATGGTGGGCGCTTCGAAAAGCTCGCGCACGGGCAGGTCAACCCCGAAACGTTCGCCGATTCGGGAAATGACCTGGGTCGCCAGCAGGGAATGGCCCCCGACCTCGAAGAAATTGCTCTGCAGATCCCAATTCCGGTGGCCCAGAAGTTCCGTCCAGATAGAGGTGATTTGGCGTTCTTCATCGGTAGTGGGCGCGTCTGCCTCGGTAGTTGAATGTCCGGCCGTGGGCGAGGCCAACTCGCGCGCCAGGGCCCGGCGATCGATTTTTCCATTGGCCGTAACCGGTAGGCTTTCCAGGAACAGGAAACGCGCCGGCGCCATGTAATCCGGGAGCGAGGCGGCCAGAAACGCGCGTAAACGGGGTTCAAGAGCCTTTGCCCGCCGTTGGTGGAGGGGCTGATTGGCGAGCGCGCGCCAGTCCCCGTCCCCTGCCTTGGAAATTTCAGGCGCGGGGAAACAGGGGGGCGCCGTCATGGTTGCGGCGGGTTCCCGCCTGACAAAAGCGAGATCGTAACGGCCCTGGGCGTCCGTGGCGGACCAGTCGATGAAAACCCGGTATGGCAGCTTGTCTTCCAGAGACCACCATTCCTCCGGATCGAAGGAGCGCCCGTCCTCGGGTTCGGCCAAGGCGGCCCGTAGCAGACCGATATTCGCGGGTCCGTTCTCCGCATCCAGATAGGGCAAGAGCCAGTTTTCCAGCGAGAGGCGGCGGTTGGGAACCGCCCGGATGCCAAGAAACGTGGGCGCCCGCTCCCGCAACAGCTTCTCTATTTGATCGGGACCCTGGCGCTCCTGGTCCCAGATCGTCCAGGAACCTTGATCCGAGAGACTCGGGCGGCCGCCGATATGCAGTCTCACATCGTAGCGGAAACGGGTCAGCTCGTTGTGCAGACGGCCGCGCTTCGGCATGACCTGGACGCCCGAGAGGCGGGGGAGGCGTCGGGCC
>JBGTRP010001049.1:0-2388 GCA_041940685.1 Acanthopleuribacteraceae bacterium | reverse complement strand
ACAAAAGGATTTGACATGAAAAACAGAAGAATGAAACCATGGCGCCTCAAAACCACCAGGCGTGAAAACGATGCCATCAAGGATCTTCTCGTGAGCATTCGGGAATCCTACTCGTCCATAGAGGAAACTCCTTTCTATAATGATGTTTACTTATTCGCTCAGGAGCTTCCCCGCCGTGTAAGAGCCTTTTTCAACGATTTCAAATTCAACGAGGAACTGGCCCCGGTTTGTCTCATCGAGGGTTATGAGATCGACAGGGACAAAATCGGCAGTACTCCGAGTCACTGGGATCTTGATGAGGATGCGGATCGTACCTTCGAGGAGCAAGCACTATTGGTATTATACGGATCGCTATTGGGGGATATCATGGGTTGGGCGACACAGCAAGGCGGCCACCACATCCATGATGTTCTGCCCATCGAGGGCCTCTCCCACGAGCAAATTGCCACGGGCAGCGAGCAGACCATTTATTGGCACACCGAGGACGCCTTCCATCAATATAGGCCCGATTACGTGGGGCTACTCTGTTTGCGGAACCCCGACCAGGTGGCCACCACGTTTTCGTATTTGGAAAAGAATCGATTGAAAGAGGAACAAATAAAGCGCTTGTTGGAGCCCCGCTACCTAATCCTTCCCGATGAATCACATATGCAGAAAAACATGGCAACCCATGTCTCGGAGAGATCGAAGGAGTTTTTGGGCATGCACCTCTTCGAAAAGATCCAGCGAGCCTTGGAGTCCCCACCCAAGCAGCCAGTGTTATTCGGCCACGCCAAATCGCCCTATATGAGGCTGGACCCCTATTACATGGATTTCTCGGGCCTGGACGAGGCGTCACAAAAGGCCGTCGATGCCCTGATTGATGCACTGGAGGGAAACCTGAGCGAGGTGATTCTGCAACCGGGTGATACGATGTTCATCGATAATTACCGCGCGGTGCATGGACGCAAGTCTTTCAAAGCCAAATTCGACGGCACCGACCGTTGGCTGAAAAGGGTTTGCATCACCCGTGACATCCGGCGCTCGCGTGAATCGCGGCAAAGCTCGCTTACCCGCATCATCTTTTAGGCCCCCGTCCCTGGGGGAACGGTCCCAATTGGTCCCATCTAACATCGATTAGGTTCAGGAGGAAAGAAATGTATGGCTTGTTTCGTATTCGGTGGATTCTCCTGCTGGCTTCCACCCCGATTTTTTGCAAGAATATCCAAGAGATCAGGGTTTCGCGATCCACCATACAATCCACAATTGAGTTCTTGGCCAGCGATCAATTGAATGGGCGAAAGTCGTTGTCACCTGGGAACAAAAAGGCCCGGGCATGGCTAATCGAACGGATGTCGCATATGGGCCTAAAACCCGCGGGAAATTCGCCGGACTCCTATGAATTCGCTTTTCATTCAGGGGTAAACTTGATCGGGATTCTATATCCCGAGGGAACCGCCGAGGCGGAACCGGCCATATTGTTAAGCGCCCACTTTGATCACATCGGAGCCCATTGCTCCCGCCTTCCTGGCGCGAGTTCGGAAGTTTGCAACGGCGCGGCCGATAATGCCGCGGGAGTGGCCGCGGCCCTGGCGGTGGTCGAAGCTCTGAGGGGCAGGGTCGAGCGCCCGGTCGCGATCGCCCTTTGGGACCATGAGGAAAACGGTATGAAAGGCAGCCAGAGCTTTGTGTTTGAGCCGAGTATTCCCCTGACGTCGCTTAAACTGTTGATCAATTTGGATGTTGTGGGCCTGAACTTTTTGCCGGGCATGGAACGGACCCATTTTGTGATGGGCGCAGAAACGGGTGGTAAAGAGCTATTCCATCATCTGCAGGCGGCCCTGGCCACCGTAGATCTGGATCCACTTTATTTGACCTATGCTTTCGGCCATAACCGCGGCGATGTGACGCGTTTCCTAGAAGCGGGGGTCCATCTTCCATTCGTTTTCTTTTCAGACGGCGACGTGGAAGCCTACCACACTTCAGCTGATGAGATGGGGACGCTCAACATGGAGAAGGTAGTCGAGGTGGCCGACGCGGCCGCACGGCTTACATTGCTGGCCATTCGCGAGCATACGCCTTACAGGTATCAGCCCCCGGACATGTCCATCGGCCAGGTGCTTCCCGTGTATGAAGATTCCGCCAGCCTGCGAGCTCTATATCAGGACATGTTGGGAGTGGTGGAGAAGGAAGCCGCCGGGAGTGGAGAAGTGGAGAAAATAAAAGGATATTTGGAACGATTACAAAACATCGTGGCCGCGGGAGCGCCTTCCTTTTCCATGGCCGAGGCCGCCTTCTTAGGCCAGGCGGCATTAGAGGCATCGGCCTACTCGCGAACCCAGGCCGCCCAGCCATAATTGTGTCCCTTGGGCAGTGGACGACGAGTTCCCTAGTCCTTGCCGCAATTGC
>JBGTRP010001048.1:0-2390 GCA_041940685.1 Acanthopleuribacteraceae bacterium | reverse complement strand
CTAGTAAGTAGTGAAAGTGAAGATTATTCAAACTCATTTCCAAACCGATTCTCTTACTTCTCCATTCTACTTAATTTAACAATCTTTTGCAATTTCGAAAACCCTAAAATTCTGCATTAAGGACGAAAAGCACCGCAACCATTTTCGGGCGCCACGAGGCGAGCCTCAAATATTACGTATCACAGTTAGTTACAATTTATTTTTTTATAAGAAAAATGCAAGGTCATTCATCAATTCTTTGCACTCTTTCCGGGTCAGGATATCGACGAATTTCGCTTCCAAACCCCATCCGCATTTGCATCGAGGCCCGTTGGAATGCACGTTCCCGGCCAGGGGGACATCAAGGGCGATCTCACGAAAGCCTCACCGAACCGGGACTCCATCGGCCGCCATCCATATCCTACTCGTGAAGACCGGGGTCACGCGAAGCGCTCGCGCGCGCCAACCGGTCTACTTTCCCCGTATCAGCTTGGTTTTCCTCGATGCACGAGAATCAAAAAGCAAAAAAAATCATATTTTTCTATTTTTTTTCTTTATTTTTGGTCGCGGCCAAAATAAAATGGACGGGTATTATGAAACAAACTCCCCCCGAGATTCAAGATATGAGACAGAAGTTACAACAGTGGATTCCTTTCGGAAACGCCTTCAATCGGCGCCATCGAAATCGCTTCGCTCGCGTAAGGGTCTTCTTTTTTCTCGGGAGTGCATGGGGGCAAGGAGAGGGGCGCTTCCAAACTTCGCCTCTTTCCAAGGCACTTGGATCCGAGTTTGTTTGACACCGACCAGGAGGGAACTCATGTTGGAAACCAAAAAAGTTGAGAAAATCTTTGAAGAAGATGAAATGACCTTGAGAGAAGTGGACGCGGGATGGGATAGAGAAGACCTGCTTTCCCGCAAAGAGCTGTTTTTCTTGAAGGACGTAGTGAAAGCGTTGGACCTTGATCCGGCGAAGGTCAAAAAGAAGGCCAAGGAGTTCAAGGATCCGTGGCGCGACATGGGCGTCCGCAAGATGTGGACCCATTGGATCGTGAGGATGAAGGTTTTCGGACCCTTTTACCGCAAGCACCTCGTCTCCAAGATTCGCACCCCCGACAAGAGCTGGGACGGCAACACGCTTCTCAAGCAGAAGGGAACCTTTTTTCTAACGGAAGTATGCAAATACATCCCCTTTTCCACCCATCAATTGCGTTATCAGGCCAAGAAGAACCCCAATGCGCGCGAAGAGTACGGCGTATGGAAAGATCCCAAGATGAAAGGTTTCCTGGTAGATATGGAAACGTTCGGCCCTTGGATCAACAGCCTTTGGGACGGCAACTTCAAGTAATGCCTGTAGCTTCAACCGAGTTCCTCAGAGCACAAAACCCCTGAAGACAGCCCGAGAGTCCATCTCCAAGGTGGGCTTTCGGGCGCTTTTTGGGGGCCGGGAACTCCAAAACCTCAACGCCTAACGAGCCTCAAACGCGATCGTGGCGAGTTGGGTGTTCATCAAATTACCCGTAATCGCATAAGCCCGAAGCTCCAACGAAGCATTTATCCATAAATGGCTGTATTGGCTTGGTTGGTTGAAGAAATCGGAAAGCAGGAGCAGGGCTTTCTCCCCGGCGGGTATATGGATCATCGCATCGGGTCCGGCCTCACCCGAGGATCGGAATGGTGTGATGCTAGCCTCGACATTTACGCCCCGTTCATTCATCAGGGCAATGCCCACCCATTTGTCCGCGCCCGGAAGATAGGGAAGCAGAAGCGAATTGGAAGAGGGCAGGTTGCCGGGCACCGCGGTAAGAAGCGAGCGTTCCAACTGACCCAAAAACAGGAAGGAAACGATCTCCTCGTCGGCTTCCACCTCGATCTGGGAAATCGAATCCTCCGCGGCAAGGGGCAAAAGGCTTTGCAGGGTGTCCACCCGGCGCGACTGGGGTTCAAGCACCATGTCGGCGGACGCCACAAGTCCGCGCTGGGAATCAAAGCCGCGCACCCGAACCAAATTGCTGGTCTCGTTCGGATTGAGCACGGCAAGCCCGTTCCACCAGCCGCCCGCGGGACTGCCCACATGGGGGAAAGACCAAAGCCGCGTGGGCGCATCATTCATTTGAATGCTGGCCAATTGAGGCTGATTGTCACGGCGGGAATAGAGTAGGATCCCCGTGCCGGTGGGCTCGGAGGCGTCTACCTGAAGCCAGGCGCCTCGGCCGTTTACGCCCTCGAAATCGGCGTCTTTCAAAACCGCTGTCCCTCCGGGAAAGATAATCGAGGTAATCGGAGAGGCCACCTCGCCGGGCAGTTTCAGGAAAAAGGCGGTATCCACGGAGGGGTCGGAGGAGAGAATATAGGCGTTGGTCTGCCAGGCGATGGCGTTCTCCGGAATATGGGCCGCGTAGAGCTTGGACTGA
>JBGTRP010001047.1:0-2394 GCA_041940685.1 Acanthopleuribacteraceae bacterium | reverse complement strand
GCCATTCTGTTCCTGGAGACCTCCGAGGAAGCGCCGCCGCCCGCACGGCTCACCCGCTTCCTGCGTTCCCTGGCGGCCATGGGCGTCTTGCACCGTCTGAGCGGCATTTTGTTGGGCCGGCCCGGCGGCCAGATCGACCCCGAGACCTTCGGCCAATACGATGAGGCGCTGTGCAAAACCCTGAGAGAGGAGTGCGGCCTTGGGGAAATTGCCCTCGTCACCCACATGGACTTCGGCCACACCGACCCCATGCTCGTGCTGCCCTTGGGCGTCCGCGCGCGCATCGATTCGGCCCGGCAACAAATCTCCATCGAAGAACCCGCGGTCATCCCTTGAATAGCGAGAACCGAGGCGGATCATGGACCGAACGGCTTGTGAGGTGATGGAGTAGTGGCAATGCATGGAACAAAAGTTATCCTCTCTCATCCCGAAAGATGCGGCGGGCACGCCACGCTGAAAGGGCATCGCATCGAGGTATCCAACCTCGTATCGAACATGTACTACCAAAAAATGACCGACCCGGCGGATTGGATCGCCCATGCGGGGGCGGACTCCTGGATAACGCCCGGGGAGGTGATGCACGCCTTGCGTTATTGCCGCGGCCAACAATGCGTTCGTGAGGGGATCACCTGTTGCCATTGTTCCCTCAACCCGGAAGAGGGCCAAGACCCGGATGACGATCCCTTCCACGGCTGGAAGCTCGCCGCCGCGGTCCTCAGGGGAGTTGATAAGGATGGTTTTGAGGTGTAAACCGAACGATCCGATTGCTTTATTACAGTCTTGATCTCCCAAGCTTGGTTGAAGCCGTGGTGTGGCGGCACAGGCCCGAATTGACTAGACCAAGAAGAGGTCATTCGGGTAGGCTTAGTGCGGCCAGGTTTCGCGCTTTTCCAAGCGATGCCCAGCAGGCTTTTGGGAGCAAAGTCCATGGCATGGTATGTGACCAAGGTTCTGATTTCCGCGGTTTTGATCGTGTTGATCGCCGAGGTTTCCAAGCGCAGCTCGCTGCTGGGAGCGGTGCTGGCCTCGGTACCGCTGGTTTCCGTGCTGGCCATGATCTGGCTCTACGTGGACACGCGCGATGTAGAGAAGGTGGCCGCGCTCTCGCGCGATGTGTTTTGGCTGGTGCTGCCCTCGCTCTCCCTGTTCCTGATAATGCCTCCGCTGCTGAAGCGGGGGTTGCCCTTTGCCGCCAGCCTGGGGATCGGGCTGGCCGCCATGCTGCTCTGCTATTTCGGTATGCTCGCGCTCTTGGGCCGCCTGGGACTAAAATGAAACCGCCATTTTGAATTCGTGAGGAACTCCTTGAAACCACGCATTTTTGAACGCTATGAAGACCTGGCCGGTCGATGGCGCGCGGAGCGGGCCGGTCTCGGCAAGGTGGTGTTCACCAACGGCTGCTTCGACATCCTTCACGCGGGTCATGTAGCCTACTTGGAGGAAGCGCGCGCGCAAGGCGAATTCCTGGTGGTGGGACTCAACCGCGATGGATCGGTGCGGCGCCTGAAGGGCTCCAAACGGCCGCTGAACCCGTTTCGGGAACGGGCGCGGGTGTTGGCGGGCCTGCGCGCGGTCGACCTGGTGGTCGGCTTCGAACAAGACACGCCGCTGGAACTGATCCGCGCCTTGCGGCCCGATGTGCTGGTGAAGGGCGGGGACTGGCAGGTCGCCGAGATCGTGGGCGCCGAGGATGTGCTGGCCCGGGGCGGCGCGGTGAAGTCGCTGTCATTCGCCCAAGGCCTGTCCACCACCTCGCTGGTGGACAAGATCGCCCGCTTGTACGGCGGGGGAAACTAGCCGCCTGCCGAGCCCCGGTGGGTTGGATTCTTTTTCTTTACTTGCCTCTGGCATCCGGTCTCTGGAATCTGAATTCAGTCCGTGGGCTCGCAGGTGTAGGTGAGCGGGAAGAGGTCCTGGTTGCTGAAGTCCGTGTGCTGGGTGGGGTCGCTCCACACGATTTTCTTGACCACGTAATCCACGGACTGGCTGAAGGCCAGGTTTTGGCGGAAGGCCGTGCGGAATGTCAGGCCGAGCATTTTACGCACGGTGGTTTGAATCTTCTGCATGGCCTCTTCCTTGGAGAGGTTTTCGATTTCAACATACTGAATCGAACAGACGCCGCCCATGCTGGCCACGTAATCCGGGCAGTAGATGATGCCGCGTTTCTGTAGCTCGATCCCGGTTTTTGAATCCTGTAACTGGTTGTTGGCGGAACCGCAAAGCACGCGGAACTTCAACTGGTCCAGGTTTTTCTTGGTAACTACTTCGCCGCGCGCGCAGGGCACGAAAATATCCACATCCGCGTCCAGCCAGGATTCGGGCGGGACGATGGTGGTTCCGGGAAATTGATCCACGGCCTTGCGCAGAACGTCCTGTTTGATATCGGAAACGTAA
>JBGTRP010001046.1:0-2402 GCA_041940685.1 Acanthopleuribacteraceae bacterium | reverse complement strand
CAGAACCACTGAGATTTCGACATCGACGGCGTTGATCTGGGTCACGTAAAGCTCTCTTCACTGGAGGGCCGTCTCTTGCAGAAACGCCCTGGCGATCACATTGAAGCGTCATGCTTGCTGAGCCGTTAAGCCCGTCCCTTCAGAAACTGCGTCTCGACGATGACCGACCGGTCGAATGGGCCGTTTCGAAAGGCTACGTCGACTATGCGGCCGCGGAGGCCTTCATGGAGGCGCGCGTCGCGCGCGAGGTCCGGGAGCTCGTGGCGGGGGGCGTCGCGCTCGCCGCGGTGATTCCGTTGTTCGCCGCCTCGGTGCGCGACGGCGCGCGGGCATTGCGCATCGTGCGCGAGCTCTCGCGCGACAATCGCAACCTGGAGCTGGCGGAGACTCTGGCCATGGCGCTTGCCGAAACCGGCCGCTTCGAAGAGGCCGTAAAAGTGCAGGGCAATGCGCTGCAAATGGCCCGTGGCGCGGGACGTGAAGAACTGCAGACTCGTCTGGCCCGAATACTACAGGACTACCAGAACGGGCGTCCCTGCCGAAAGCCATGGCAGGACAACGATCCCCTGTTTTATTTGCAGAGCTATGGCCGCTGAAAACGGATTTGGAAGGGATCGTCCTGTTGGGGCGGGCCGCGATTTGACAGAGGTGAAGGGCGTTTCTACAATGGCTTCTCCGGTGGACTGAAGCGGGCTCCGGGGGCCATCAGAGCCGTGGCGCCACGACAGGATGCCGGAGAAGAGAGGCTTTCCAAGCATGAAATGCGGTCGTTGTTTTATCTTTTTTACGATCCTTGCGCCGGCTCTGCTCATGATCACCGGTTGCGGAGACTCGCCGAAGCAAGGCCAGGGCGCGCCCATCATTTTGATTTCGGTGGACACCCTGCGCTCGGATCGTCTGCCCGCCTATGGCTACCAGGGCATTGCCACCCCTGCCATGGATGCTTTCCGGAGCGACGCCGTCCTTTTCGAGCGCGCCTTTGCCCCGGTGCCCCTCACCCTGCCATCCCACGCCACCATGATGACGGGTCTTTTGCCCACCGGTCATGGGGTCCGCAACAACAGCGGATATTCTCTGCCGGAAGAGCGAGTAACGCTCGCGGAGCGGTTGCGCGAGGCCGGTTACCGAACCGGCGCGGTGGTTTCCAGCCTGGTGATGCGCAAGGCGGTGGGGTTGGCCCAGGGTTTCGAAACCTACGACGATCAATTCGGGGGACGTGAAGAAGCCAAAATTCACGATCTGGCGCAGCGCCGCGGGGATGCGGCGGTCGAGGCCGCCAGAGATTGGTTCGCGGCGCAAGCGGAGGGGCCCTACTTTTTCTTTCTTCATCTCTACGATCCACATCTGCCTCATTCTCCACCGCCGCCCTTCCCACAAACCTACGATGGGGAAATCGCCTATAGCGATGGCCTGTTGGGCTCTTTTTTCGAGTTTCTCAAACAACGAGGCCTTTACGATGAGGCCCTGATCATTGTGACATCCGATCACGGCGAAGGCTTGGGCGACCATATCGAGCGGGAGCACGGCATGTTCCTCTACCGCGAGGTTTTGCAGGTGCCCCTGATGATCAAGCGCCCGGCGGGGGAGGGGGCCGGCGCGACGGTTTCCCGAAACGTGGGTCTGGTGGATCTGTGGGCGACCATTTTGGATGGCGCAGGAATTGACCCGGGCCCCAGCGACGGGGTTTCCCTGCTTCGCCCGGATCGAGTTCCCGCCAAAAGGGTTTTCTATGCTGAGTCTCTGTTGCCGCGCATCCACTTTGATTGGTTCCCCCAGTATTCGGCAATTTACGAGGATAAGCATTTCATTCGCGGGTATGCGGAAGAGCTTTATGACCTGGTTGCCGATCCCGCGGAAACCGAGAACCTATTCGGGAAAATCGCGGTACCAAAGCCTATGCTGGAGCGGCTGGCAAAGCTCGATCCCGGTGAAGATGCGACAGCCTCGCTGAGCGAAGAGGAGCGAGCCCTGCTGGCGTCCCTGGGGTATACGGGCTCCGCGAATCCCGTTGGCGATGCGCGCGCCATTGAGCCTCGGCGCATTATCGCCATCAAGGAGACCATTTCCCGTAGCCAGTTCCTCATCAACGAGGGCGATTATGCTTCCGCCGAGCGCGAATTGGTTCCCCTGCTACAGTCCTATCCCGGCATGCGCGATGCCCGCATTTCCCTGAGCACGGCCTTGAAATATCAAAATAAACATGAGCGCGCGGAACATGTTCTCCTGGAAGGGTTGGCCATCGATCCCAGCGATATCTATATGTTGACATTTCTGGCCGAAGCCCAATTCCAACTGGGAAAAAAGGAAGCCGCGCTGGCAGCGCGAAAGGCCATGGAGCGGGATATCCACTTTGCCGGGCGTAATCTACTGACGCGGGTGTTCCAGGGTGGCTTTTACGAGCT
>JBGTRP010001045.1:0-2409 GCA_041940685.1 Acanthopleuribacteraceae bacterium | reverse complement strand
CGGTCAGATCGAGGTAACAGACCGAAAGGTCGCCGAGAATACGAAAGGTGTCCAATCCCTTTGGTGAGAGGTTGACACGACCCTCGTCCGGCGCGGTAGCGGTGAAAAAGAGCTTCTGGCTCTCGATGAAGCGTTTCAGTTTTTGATCCAACTTCTCGAAAAATGCCATGGTCGTCCTCCAGCGGGAAAGTATACCCCAAACCTTTCGCTCTAGATACGCGCGGCGTGGTGGACTAAGGACCTCGGTAAGAAATTGGGAACGGGCAAAGCCTTTTACTTGCCTCCATGGCCCTTGGAATATGCGGGGTTTGGAGGTTGAACTGCCTGTCACCCATGGATGCGGAATCCGAGGCCAAGAATGAAAAATATGGTTTCCTCATGGGATTTAAAAACGACGGCGGCGTTTCCAGGAGTCTTTCCGTTTTGCGGTGGTGGTTGAGAGTGGAAAGCGGAACCCTTTGCCATCGCGCCGGGCCACTTGATTTTCGCTCGGGTTTCGACTTAGATATGCTTGACTCTTGAATTAGGGATTCCAACCTGTCTCAGCCGGCCGTGCTCACGGGTTATGGCCCCCCGAGAGATTGGTTCACGGAGGTATTCATGCGGCTTGTTTTTCCCAATTCCCAACGTTCCGTGTGGGTCGGCTTCTGGCTCCTATTTTGGGCTGGGTGCTTGGCGGTTTCGGGAGGAGATAGAGATTGGCCTCAATTTCGCGGAATGGAGAGGGGTGGCGTTTCCCAAGAGAAAGGGCTGCTTGACGGTTGGGGAGAATCCGGCCCCGACATGATTTGGAAAAAGCCGTTGGGTTCCGGGTTCTCCGGGATGACGATTGCCGGGGGGAGGCTGTTTACCCTTTTCGGCGGCGAATCGGACGGGGGTCGGCGTGAATTCGCCGGTTCCTTTGATCTGGAGACCGGGTCGGAGCGTTGGCGCGTCGAATTGGGCGAGGAATTCGAGGATGAGTTCGGAAATGGCCCGCGAGCCACGCCTACCCACGAGGCCGGCATGGTATATGCCTTGGGCTCCCGCGGCAGGTTGTTGGCGCTCGATGCGGACAGCGGCGCGGTTCGTTGGGAAAAGGATTTCCCGGCGGATTTCGGTAGCGAGGTCCCGCGTTGGGGTTTTTCATCCTCACCTCTTGTGGAGGGCGACCTTCTGCTGGTGGAAATCGGAGGCGGCGAGGGCAAGGCTTTTGCCGCCTTGGATAAGTCGGATGGCGCCGTGCGCTGGACCACGCAAGACGGCGAGGCCGGTTACAACTCGCCCATCTCCGCCACCATCGATGGACGACGCCAAATTATTTTCCTTCGAGGCCAATCCTTTGTTGGCCTGGATGTAAAAGGCCGGGAGATTTGGTCTCATGAACTGGGGCCCTCCGTGGCCGTACCCCTTTACGTGGGGCCCGCCAGGCTCTTTGTTTCCTCCTCCAATGACGACGGTGGACGCATGTTGCGGATCGGGCAGGACGGGGAGCGAGCCTCGGTAGAGGAACTGTGGCGGAACCGTTTGATGCGCAATCATTTCAGCTCTTCGGTGCTGTACGGAGACCATATCTACGGTTTCGACATCGCCACTCTGCGTTGCCTGGCCGTGAGCGATGGTGGCCAAGCCTGGGCCAAACGCGGGTTCGGCAAGGGATCGCTGATTGCCGCCGATGGCAAGCTACTGATTCTCTCGGATCGGGGCCAACTGGTTCTCGCCAAGGCGAGCCCCGAGAAATTTGAAGAAATGGGCCGGTTTCAGGCGCTGAAGGGTAAGTGCTGGACCGCGCCGTCACTGGCGGGCGGCCGCGTTTTTCTGCGCAACCATCGCGAAATGGCCTGCTTTGATTTGAGAAAGGCGGCAACCGATGCGCCCAAAGGGCTTGAGTGAGGCAAGCATGAAATGGATTGTGGTGACCCTGGCTAGCTTAGTATTTGCGCCCCTATGGAATTTTGCCGAAGATTTGCCCGATAAGGCGGCCATCTTGGCCAAACACATGGAAGCCAAGGGCGGGAGGGCCGCTTGGGATGCGGTCCAAAGCCTGAAGATTTCCGGCAGCTACACGGGCTTCAGTATCCCCGGTCCCTTTACCATGCTCAAA
This sequence comes from Acanthopleuribacteraceae bacterium, assembly GCA_041940685.1. Taxonomy (GTDB): domain Bacteria; phylum Acidobacteriota; class Holophagae; order Acanthopleuribacterales; family Acanthopleuribacteraceae; genus JBGTRP01. The sequence continues at coordinate 326 of JBGTRP010001045.1, read as the reverse complement.
AAACAACCCGGCCAGGTCTTCTTCGATCATATGCTGGGCGGGAAACGGGTTATCATCGCTACCGATGGGCAGGTTTCCTGGTGGGTCAATCCCTGGTTCGACTTGGTCTGGCCCACTCTATTGCCGGCCGCGGACCAGGCGGTTCTCGAGCGACATCGCGATTTCGCAACGCCGTTTTTCGATTTAGATAGGGAAGGACATCTTTTAGCCGACGTTTCCATGGACGAATTCGAGGGCGAGCGCGATGCCGGCCGCGCCGCCGCCGGCGATACAGAGGTCGGTCTCGTGGACGGTGCCCGGGTCGAGGTCGTGGGCGTCGATCAGCA
>JBGTRP010001044.1:0-2413 GCA_041940685.1 Acanthopleuribacteraceae bacterium | reverse complement strand
CGCCGCGCGCCTGCTCGGGGGCCATCTAGGCGGCGGTGCCGAAGACCTCCCCGGTCCCGGTCAGCCGGTCGTTGGACGAGTCGGATCCGACCTTGGCGATCCCGAAGTCGAGCAGCTTGACCTGCTCGCGCTCGGTCCCCGAGCCGCTGTTCACCAAGAAGCAGTTGCCCGGCTTGATGTCCCGGTGAATGATCCCGCGCTCGTGGGCCGCCGCGAGCCCGTCGACGATCTGCAGCAGCAGTCGCCGGGCCCGGGGCCACGGCAGGCGTCCCTGCTCGGCTAGCAGCGCCCGGAGGTCTGCGCCCTCCAAGAACTCCATGACGAAGTACACCGAGCCGTCGGGCGTCTCGCCGAAGTCGATGATGTGCACGACGTTGGGGTGCCCGATCTTCGAAGCGGCCTTGGCCTCGAACAACTGCTGGATACAAATTTGTTTGGAAAACTGGGCCGTGCTGTTGTTCCAGGTGGCAAGAAAATGACGCCTTTCCATGGGAGGTGGCTCCTTTTATTGCGAATCTTTGACCGCGGGTAACTTTTTCCGGTCACGTTTCGGAATCTTTCCTGACCGAGTTGGCCGGTAGCGAATTCCGACTTCCTTTCCCTGGTAGAAGAATCGAGCCTTTCCACGCCATGCTTTCCTAATTGGTGAGAGGATCAGGCGTCCGAAACCGAAATCGACTGGGACCGCCGGGAGAGTCGGCTCGAGACCGTTCGTGATGAATGCATTCTTGGGCATTTGCAAAAGCGTCACCCTATTGCCCCTTTTCTTGTAAATTCGAGGAAGTTGAAAAGAGTCTCCAGCGATTTCAACCCAAACCTAGTCCCACGGCTCGACGGGCGCCTGCCCATGTAGGGCGTTGTGGGAAACCCGCCGGACCCTCTCACGAGGCTAGAAACCCATGGCCGGGCGTGATGGGCGATGCCGCTCGTCCCCGATATTTGGGTGCTTGTCCCAAGCCTCGTTTGAAATAGGGAAAATTCTGAAACTCAATGAATCGGTAAAGGAATGGACATATGTTCGGCCCCTTGCAGAGTGGAATTTCGAAAATACCGAAATAGAAAAATTGGAATTGCCCATGCTCAAACCGGCGGGGCGAGTCCCAATGGAAAGCCCCGCGGTTTGTATGTAAGTCAGAATTCGAAGCGGTTCTCCTAGGCTCTAACTCCCAAACTTCAAGTTAATAAAATTTACGGCTACCAAATTTTTATGTTTTTGCTTTGTTCTGAGTTTTTACTTTTACTGGTTATGCCGCGAAAATACTTGAGATCTATGTGCTTCAATGGCGTTATCCATGGTGATGCCAATAGGGAGATTCAAAATTCTAGGTTCACGATTTTCCTGAATCAGCCCGCTACATGTAATAAAAGCCAAATGAAACTCTCTCCTCAAGTAAGCGCTAAAAGCAGAAGAATGCACTAATTAGGAAGTCATTCGGCTGGAAATAATATTTATCTTTTCTCGAAGCCCACCGGGCTGAAGCCGTGGGTCGCGTTCCCGGCGGTGATAGAGTCAAGCGAAAAACCGCTGCCGATCCTTCAGGAGGCGCTGCAAATGATGCAGAATCTGATGAACGTATGGCGTCTGCAAGAGGTTGTAGTGGTGCGCATTTTCGATCGGAATTTCCCTCAATTTTTCGGCCAGGCCCTTCCAATCGCGGAGCCGTTGTTCGTTGTCCGCCTCCGTTGAAGCTGGAGCGGCCGTGAATAGGGTTATTTCCCCTTCATAAGGTACGGGCTTATAAGCTGCCGAAGCCAGGATATGGGCCCGAAAAACTTGGTAACGCGCGCGGACCTCTTCCACATCAGGGGTCTGGAGGGCGGCGCGGACCCGTTCAAGCACGAATTCCAACCGTTCTTCCTGGCTCTTTTTTGAAAGTTCCTCTTTATCGATTTCCGTGCGCGCTCCGCTGGTATGATCCACATCCGAAATGAAAGCCTTGGCGATGACCACCTCGTCGGGCGCCTCGGTTTGCATGTAGAGCCAGCTGTCCAGCAGGAACAAACCTTCAACGCTTTCTCCTGCTTGTCGCAGTAGTTGCGCCATCTCGAAGGCGATCACCCCGCCCAGCGACCAGCCGCCCAACAGGTAGGGGCCCTTTGGTTGATGGGCCCGCAACGCCTTCACATAATGCGCGGCCAGGTCCTCGATCCGCTCCAAGGGCGCCTCCCGGCCGTCCAGACCCGGCGCCTCGAATCCATACAAGGGCCGTTCCTCATCCAATTGACGCGCGAGTTCCACGTAGGCCATCACCCCGCCGCCCACCGCGTGGACCAGGTACAGCGGGTTTTTGGCCCCCGTCGTCTTGATCCCCACCAGCGGCGAGGCCGTTGCCTCTTCCCGCTCGGACAGCAGCCGCGCCAGGCCCGCGATGGTCGGTCCCCTGAACAGCGCCGAGACCGGCAGGCTCACGCC
>JBGTRP010001043.1:0-2424 GCA_041940685.1 Acanthopleuribacteraceae bacterium | reverse complement strand
GGCGATCATACCTAACCCGCCTGCTTCCGCAGTCATGGCGGGCTTCCCGTCATTGCCATTTGAGGTTGGGCTTGCGGGAACGGAGGATGGGCTTCCCGCATCCCGCGGCGGCCGGTCGAAAACCAAGGATGTGCCGCGATTGAATCCCTGCAACTGGTCCCGCCAGAATTTTTCGGCAGTTTCCAGATCCTGTTGCTTGAGCCAGTGGATATAGTCCCGGTAGGGCCGCGCCGCGGATGGCTCCGGCTCCCGGCCCTCCAACAGGGCGCCGTAAACGCCGGACACCTCACGCAGCACCAGGGCAAGCGACCAACCATCGAGCAGCAGGTGATGGTAGGTCCACAGAAAGTGGTACCGTTTTTCCGTCAAACGATGCAGTGCGAACCGCAACAACGGTGGTTTGGAGAGGTTGAAATCGCAAAGCCGATCCTCGGCGAGGTGGGCTTGCAACTTAGCCTCCCTTTGCTTTTCAGACAGCTTGCGCAGGTCCAGTTCCTTCCAACTGGGCTTCACTTTGCGGTACACCACCTGGAAGGGATCGTCTCGGCGATCCCAAAAAAAGGCCGAGCGGAACACGGCATGCCGTTCCACTACAAGGCGCCAGGCCCGTTTGAGCAGATCCACCCGGATCGCGCCTTCCAAGGTGTGGCTCATCTGCTCCAGGTAGGTGCCGGAATTGGGGCTGTATACCGCGTGGAAGAGGATGCCCAACTGCGTTGGGGAAAGGGGATAGATGCTTTCGATAAAATCCTTGTTCATCCGCCCTCCCTATCGTCTTGGATCAGCGCGGGGATCAGATCGTCCAACTCGTCTTGGCTGAAATCCATATCCGGAAAATCGGAGGGGCTGTAGGCAGCGGCGGTCGCCTCACCGCTTCCCTGGATCAGCGAACGCAAGGCATCCAGCCATAGGTCCACGAGCCGCTCGCAGGTCTCGGGCCGATGCAGGGCGGCGCTGTATCCCCAACTCAGGGTGAGCCGCTTGTCGATCACGGCGGCATTGATGTGAAACCAGTACTCCCGGTCGCCCAATGGATCGCGGGGCGGTCCGCCCCGCTCGGGCGCTGGCCGGAGCCAAGCATCCCGGTCCTGGCCGCTTTGCCGTTGCCCCGCGTAGCTGAACACGATCGGCGCTCGTTGGGTCGACAAGCGCCGGCGGATGTCCCTGTCATCCGCCAAATAACGCAACAGGCCATAATCGATGCCGCCGTTGGGAACCGCGCTCAGGTGTTCCTTGACCGCCTGGACAATCTCCTCCGGCCTTTCCCGGTTCTCCAAATCCAGCACGATCGGATAGATCGCGGTAAACCAACCCAGGGTTCGCGACAGATCGCAATCCTCGAACAGGGGTTCCCGGCCGTGGCCTTCCAGGTCCACCATGAAACAGCGCCCGCCCGACCAGGCGGAGAGCGTTTGCGCCAGCGTCGCGAGGAGCAGGGTTTCCACCCGAGTGCGAAAGGTCGAGGTCGCATCGTTGAGGAACGCCGCGCTTTCCTCCATGCTCAGCTTGCCGGTTGCCTCCGCGGCGGACCGCTCCACATTGCCGCCCGGTTTGCCGTCGAGCGGCAGTTGCGCCACCTGCTTGTCCGCTTGCGCCAACCAGAAAGTGGGGTCCATCGGGCAGGGGCGTTGCTTGGCGTAATTCGACAGGCGTTGCGACCATGCCTGAATGGAGGTGGTCTTGGGAGGCAGTTTCGGCGCTTCGCCAGTCTTCCTTTCCGGGGGCCGAACCAGGCGGGCCCGGTAGGCGGTTTGAAGATCCTCGAGGAATATTTGCCAGGAGTACAGATCCACGCACCAATGGTGGATGACGATCTGCAGGCGGGAACCATTACTCGGACCGCCATTGAAATAGACGACCCGCATCAAACGGCCCGCGAAGGGGTCCAGGGCGCCCTGCGCCTCCGCGGCCGCCCGCTCCAGGGTGAGTTGGAAATCGTCGTCGGAAAGTCCCGATAGGTCCAGCCAGGAAAGCGGGGCTACGCCATCGAAAGCCTCGATCGACTGCCGCCAGGACGCGGCGCAATGGGCGGCGGCCAACGATCTGCTCCTGGTCAGCAGCCACGAGATCGCCGACTACCGCTACGCCGCCGCCCGTTCGCTGGAGCGGCTCGGCGAACTGGTGTCGCGGCCCCGGCCGCTGTTCGGGTGGCTGTGTCTGCTGGCCCGCCAGCAGCGCGTGGACTGGTTGCGGCGCGGCGGCCCGACCCGGGCCGCACCCGCGCCCGAAGGCCGGCCCGACCCGGCCGACTCCGGGACGACGCCCACCCAGGCCGAGCGGCGCGCCCGAGTCCGGGACATGTACGAGCGCGTCCTGGCGAGCCTGTGGCGGGTGCAGGACCAGGCCACCGCCGAGCTCATGGAACGTTTCTATCGCGGTCTCTTCGAGCACGACCTGGCGGCCGCGGCGGCGTTGCGTCGAGCG